>JBMYOA010000279.1:0-2081 GCA_049598825.1 Opitutales bacterium
TTGACCGCTTGCCAAAGGCGATTTAACACGAGGGTTTGATAACTTGTGTCCATCCACAACAAGTTATAACGGAATCACCCATACCCCTGTCAAAGGATTTTTATCAACATTTTGGTAACAGTCATATCGCGATTTAACCAAACGATTGTAATCCGCGTAATTTCCCCCAAAAAAAGAGTACGAAACCTTCCCTAATAACTGCGTCCGTCTTTGTCCTCGTAGTAATTCAGAAATGCCTTATGGACAACTCGATAGCCCCCTGGGGTTGGATAATCTCCGGTAAAATACCAATCTCCGGAATGATCGGGCAAAGCTTCATGTAAATTCTCTATACTTTGGTAAACGACCTTCACTTCCGTGGTACCATTTAAGCAATCTGGTTTAACCAGTTCGGCAACCTTTGCAGAAATTTCTGAAGCAGTGAAGTTTTCGTAGACCCGTTTAACATGGTTTTCCAACTTTGCTTTTGGTTCCTTCAATGCTTCTTTACACTTGGCTGCCACCTCTGCGAGAAGTCCATCATATCCACGCTCGTTTATGAGGGCGACGGCTGCCTGGAAGGCAATAAATTTACCGAGCTCAGACATATCAATGCCATAGCAATCCGGATAACGGATCTGTGGGGCGGTCGAGGCAATCAGTAATTTGGTAGGTTTGGAACGGCCTAAAATCTGTAAAATACTCTTCTTCAAGGTAGTCCCACGAACTATCGAATCATCAATGCAAACCAAGGCATCTTCTCTGGCTCGAATTACGCCGTAGGTAATATCATAAACATGCGAAACCAATTGAGCACGCCCAGATTCCTGTGTGATGAAAGTACGAAGCTTAATATCCTTGTTCGCGATCTTTTCCCCTTTCGGCCAATTATCCATGACTAAGTCATCGATCAATTTATCGGTTAAGGCTCCTGCCTTGTTCGCATCCAAAAGCTTTTGTTTAACTTCAGCCCGGCGCACAAGTCTCAACTGTTCCATAAATCCGTAATACGCACTCTCTGCAGTATTAGGAACATAACTAAACACACTCTTGGAGAAATCTTTCCCTACAACTTCGAGGACTTGTGGAACAAGCAAAGCTCCAAGGGTTTTTCTTTCCGCATAAATATCAGGATCATTTCCTCTGGAAAAATAAATTCTTTCGAATGAACAGGCTGTTCTTCTTGCCGGATCCTCAGCAAATCGTTCCGTGACCACATCACCATTGGATCGAATAACCACGATCGAGCCAGGCTCAATTTCCGAGACTTCCTCGATCTTTTTATCAAAAACGGTCATCAAGGGCGCTCGCTCGGAAGCTACCGCCACGACTTCATCATCTTCAAAATAAAAACCCGGACGGATGCCAAGCGGATCCCTCATCGCAAACGCATCTCCATTTCCAACAATCCCGGCAAGAGCATAACCTCCATCCCAGTTAACGGAGGCTTTCCGAAAAACTTCTGGCAAATCGACCCTTTCTCCAATCCATCGGGAATGATCTTGTCCGGAAATGTTTTCCTCTTCAGCTTCCTTAGCCAGTTTATCATTCATTGCATCGAGATGATAACCGGTCTCCTCCAAAATCGCTTGCGTATCGGTATCAAAAACCGGGTGCTGTCCTCGATCGACCAGCTTCGAATTTAACTCCTCCACATTGGTCAGATTAAAATTTCCTGCTACCATCAAGTTTTTGCCGGGCCAATTACTCTTTCTAAAATATGGATGGCATGTTGTGGATCCATAAGAACCAGATGTTCCGTATCTCAGATGCCCAAGAAGAAGTTCTCCTCCATAATCGAAGTGATCCTTGATGGTTTCTGGAAATTCGTGAAATGCCAAGCCTTTCTTAAATAGTTTGTTTAGAGTTTTATTCTGTTGCTCAAAAATTTTAGCCAGTGCTTTACTACTGGTGCTTCTTTCCCTGAACATAAACGCCTGTCCTGCATCCACATTCAATTTCATTGATCCTATACCGGCACCGTCCTGTCCTCGATTATGCTGCTTTTCCATCAATAGGAAAAGCTGATTAAACCCCCAGAGAGGAGTGCCATATTTTTCAGCGTAGTATGTAAGAGGCTTTTTTAATCGAATCAGGGCGAT
>JBMYOA010000280.1:0-2077 GCA_049598825.1 Opitutales bacterium
GTCTTGAGTCCGAGAACTATCCGTTCCTCGGTGGCGCATACAAGGGTGCTGTTGACACTCGCTTCGCTCTTATGACTACTGGCCCTAACGGACTCGGAAAAATCCAGTTTTCTGATGAGAGCTGATCTAGCTGATTAGCAACGACTTACAGAGGGGCGTGTTGAACGCTTGACACGCCCCTCTCAAGTTGTTTTACTTTAGCTATGTTAAGAACGAATCTTTCATCCCTTACTGAGCACCAAAAACACTATAGACGCAAACTACAGCAGAAGTTACGCAGGAAGAAGAATCCAGAAAAGGAGGCAGAATACAACAAGCGAGCATCCAGCAGGAAGCGAAAGTGGCAAGTTGATAACGCTGAGAAGATTTCTGCTAGACATAAAAAAAGATACGAGGAATGCAGAGAGGAAGTCATAAATCGAGTCAAAAAATATTCCAAGGATAATAAAGAAAAAATCAAGGCTTCTCGCAAGGAAAGATACGAACGCGACAAAGACAAGATTCTTCAAAAAAACAAGGAATGGCGAGACAATCAGCCAAGGGAAAGACTAAATCAATATCTTAGGGACTGGAAAGCAAACAACAGAGCAAGGGTAGCAGAATCAAACCATAAGCGAAATCACATTCAGCGGAACTGTATCAACTTTTTAAGTAAAAATCAAGTGGACATTATGAATCAATTTTACAAGGCATCTAAACGGATAGGAGACTGTCTGGGTGTAGCCCATCAAGTTGACCACATTATGCCGCTTTGCGGGAACGGATTCTCAGGACTGCACGTTCCATGGAATTTACAAATCCTTCCATCGCGAATTAACGCACGAAAGGGAAATAGAATAAATGGCTAATTTATCTCATATGACCGACGAGCAGGTAACTGCTCTCCACGAGAAGCTCAAGAAGCGTAAAGCTTGGTTGCTATCTCCAGCGGCAAAATCATACCGCGACCAGCTTATGCGCTCGCAGATTGCGCGGAGCTACGAGCAGACCCGCTCTAGGGGTGGTCATTTTGAGTTTAAGGGTGCTGTAGATGTGTTTGAGGAAAAGCTTATGCGGGACGACTGCAAGGCTGCTGACGGCACAGACTATATTAATCAGGACTATTGGGACTGGAAACAAAAGGATCTTCACGAGCGCGGCTTGGATGGCGCATGGCTTAACCGATAATGGCTTTACGAACAACCAGTTATGACCAGCTAAAGAAGATGGTCGAAGGGCGCATCCGCAACAAGATTGAGGGTGATGACCTAGATTACTTTGATGCGCTTGTAAACGATGCAGCGCGTAGGGCTTACGACGAGAGTTCGTATTGGCCTCGATTCTTGCGCTATGAGCCACGTAGCGTTGAGCGCGGGTACATTGCAGATGAGGAAGATTCCTTTTACGTGTATGGAGCCGGAACAACGGAAGCAAATGGTCTTTACGTCCGAAACGGAAACGACAACGGAAAGGGAGAGTGGACATTATTTAACGAAAACGGAAGTTCGTTGTTTAATATAAAATGGGATGATGAAAAGTTTATCATCAGTTTTGGTAGTTTTTATGATGGATCTGATGTTGAAGGTGAAGTAGCATACTCAAGTCCAGTGGAGGCTGTTGACACGCCGCTGGAAACTGGATGGATTGCGGTAAGCGGCGAATCTCCAGCGCCAATTGTTCTGGCCACAGGAAAAATTGAGCAAATAATCGAAGTCAACAACAGCAATCGCTTTGAAAATCCAACAGTAAGCTCTCGCCGTTATCGAGATTCAGTCTCAACAAGAACAATTGAAATGACCAACCAGACAGCATGGGTGGCATATAAGGCTCAGTTGGACGTTACCTACGGGGACGGCGAGGAAGGAACCACTAGTGACATTCCTAGCGAGTGGGTACGATTTATTGCTCTGGATGTAGCATACGCAATGCAACGCGCAGGCAGAATGAGCAATCCCAATGAAACTTACGGCGTATCATTCCGCGCCGTAGAAGACGCATTAAACATTGCTCTGATGAACGTCAACCGTGAGAACGCAGTAAACATCCTGAAGTCTCAAGGTGACACATATTTTAACAAGGATTACGCTACACGATAATG
>JBMYOA010000281.1:0-2076 GCA_049598825.1 Opitutales bacterium
GTCATTTGTTGATTACTAACATATACTCGCCAACCTGCCATTTGAGAAGCTTGTTCAAAAGCTTCTTGATTGACTTTCACATGAAGTTCGATTTTCCGTTTTTCTTGTAACTCAAAAGGTGTATTGGCGGTAGGGCGTCCACGTTTAAGATAACGTTTAGTTGTTATAACTGTTTCGGTTGCGCTCACATTAATAATATTTTTCATCCCTCGTTCTGATACGTATTTTTTTACTCTTTGAGAGAATTCTTCCCGATTTTCTTCTTTTTTGGGACGCATCGAACTTATTTTATTAAGCGTACCTTTTAATCGCTTTTCTAGTGCAGCTTTTTGTCGATCCGCATGCGCAAAACTTTGAGTTACAAACCATTGTTCTTCCCAAACGAATTTCTGGCCATCTTCTAGCTCTTTTTCAACTTTTCGTTTAATAATGAAACCCTGACCTAAAACTTTTAGCTCCTCTGATGACAGATCCGGACTCGTAATTTCTTTCCGAATATTTACTTTCAAAGTCACTTGTTCCCGAAGCCACTCTGGTACTTTTCCTGATTTTGGTAATGGAAAGAGATACTTGCCTCCTTTTTTAGCAATAGTTGCACGAGAAACATAGCCGCTTTACAATCAGCTACAAATAAGAAGTTTTTATGCCCAATTGTTTCTGCCATTTGCTGCCAACTAGGGATATAAAGCCCATCATCTGCTGTTTCTCCTGAAAGAGTGTGAGTCAAAATTGGAACACCAGCCGGATCTAAAGTACCTAATCCTTGTTTAAATTGTAATAAATCAGGACGTTTATCTTTACTATAACCAAAACGTAACAAGGCGTGTTCTTTATCTGGCGAATGATGAAGACTAAAGCTTGTTGTATCATAACGAGCCACTTCAGTTGGTAGGCAGAAAGCATGAATCAAATGTTTTCCCATTTGAGACTGAAATTCAACCGCTTGTTCGCAATCAGACCCTAGTGATTCTAGTAAAATACCTAAGCGGTCATCAGTCGCATCTTTTAAACTAATCTCCCAACCAGTCGCTTGTTGAAGTATCATGTGATGATCAGCTACCCAATCCTCCATTTTTGATAGGACATGGGAGCGTTGATGAATGATAAAAGTGACAAATAAAACAGCCAACTGTCCGTACGTTAATCCATTCCAATTACGATGAGGACTCCAAATACGGTCGATAATTACATGAAGATGCATTTTCAGCAGCCAATTTAGAATTAATGGTAAGTCATCAACTCGCTGAATAATCGTTTCTGACATTTTTCTCTCCTTGCATCAAATATCTCGTTAATTGTGTCACCTAAGCGGGCTGTTGGGCGAGATTGATTTTACTAATTTATTATATCAAACCTTAGAGTGCAACATTCGCGCACATTAAAGCACAAAATAGCCAAAAGTCAAGCACCAAGCGGCGCGGCGACCCCACAAAAAATTCTTGCGGTAATGCCGTTCTACTGCAGACCTCAGCCCTTTATACAGATCCGAAGGCTTTTGCATAGCACTGAACACGTATAATTATATAATTTATTTAAAAAAAGCGCCAAACGAGAGCCCCTACGGTACGGGCAAGCCTTCCGCGAGGTTTGGTTTGCCCTCGAAGAAGAGCTAGTGGGAGGCCGCACCCCAGAATTGGGTGCCAACATGCTTCCCGCTCTAGCTAGATTCCTAGCCCTCGGCAGGATGGGTCGAGTAGGATAGCTTTAAGTGCTAATTTGTTAGCTTTTTATGCTAACAAATTCCGACCAATACCAGAGGGAACCATAAATGGGGCCAATATACGCTACCCGCCCTACGCAGAAACCTAGCCTTGGGCCGGATAGGGGATTCTGATAATGCTTAGTGCTAATAAATTAGCTTTCTATGCTAACGTATACGATCTGCTCCCATTTCTGGGGCCAATACCGGCTACCCGCTCTACTTTGATGCCCTAGCCTTGGGCCGGATAGGGGATTCTGATAATGCTTAGTGCTAATAAATTAGCTTTCTATGCTAACGTATACGATCTGCTCCCATTTTTGGGGCCAATACCCGCTACCCGCCCTACTTTGATGCCTTAGCCTTGGACCGGATGG
>JBMYOA010000282.1:0-2049 GCA_049598825.1 Opitutales bacterium
GATGTTCATGCCATGTATTCTACTTACAATGGAGGAGAGGTATGGAAGAAAACTCGCGAGGAGGGATGGAGTGATCTTGAAGCACAGCTTAGAAACTGGAATGCACATCTTTGGCTTTCTGGAGACTCAATTGTCGAACAGGCTGTTCACTGTATTGACATGATGCAATGGGCCATGGGCGATCAACTTCCTTTACATGCTGAAGGCTCTGGTGGTCGACAAGTCTATGACGACCCTGATAAATATGGAAACATTTACGACCATTTTGCCTGTGTTTTCGAATGGGAAAACGGTGCCAAAGGATATCATTTTTCTCGGCAGCAAAATGGCACTGTTGGCAGTTATGAGGTTGAATTATTCGGAACCAAAGGAACTTGCTCTGCCAAAAATCGACATACTATCATTGCAGGCGATAATTCATGGCGTTACCGCGGGGAAAATAATGACATGTATCAGTCGGAACATGATGAATTGTTCGCGTCCATTCGTGCAGGTAAGCCTTTCAATGACGGAGAAAAAGCAGCACATAGTTCGATGGTTGCCATATTGGGAAGAATGGTTGCCTACACAGGGCAGAAAATAACCTACCAACAAGCACTCAATTCCAAGGAGGATTTGACTCCCTCACATTTTGATTGGAATAAATCCTTGGAAGTACCTGCTCCTCCTACTCCGGGAGTAACCCGTTTTATTTAGGGTACTTGTAAGATTCAACCGATTGAGCTTCGATAATCTTTAAGGACTGGTAGAATTGGTAGAAAAGTGGGTCTTTCTCCCCTACTTCCAGAAGGATGTCTTTACCCATTTGTTCAAAATTAGTTCCTATCTTCAGAATTAATTCTCTGTTATTTGCTAGAGAAACACTAGGGTCATCAGCGTGCAAAGAACGATATTCTCGGACCATCTTGCAATCGAACGCCTGTGAGTTCTCCGTTTCAATTTTGGGCAATTCGGCCTGCAAGGTGCTGACTGTTGAAAAATCAAGTTGATCTGGAATTTCCTCACTAATAGAAACTTTGGGTTGCCTCTTAAAAGTTGGTTCAATTTTAGTGGCTTCTTTTATTGCAAACGAGCGTAACTTATCTTCCTCCAAGCTTTCATAAAAATTTATACATTCCCTGATCAGGGGAATATGAAACGAGACTAAACTTTGAGTAGAGAAATTATCGCGAATTCTCATTAAGCCTCCAATTTTTGATGGGTAAACATAATGAGAGTCACGAGAGGCGGCAACCCAACCCAACAGACCATCAACAAGTGCCGTGTTTTTCAATTCTCCCTCCCCCAAAGTACAATAAAACCATGGGGCACTCTCAACTTGGGGCGCCTCTGCATATCCGCTTGGTGAATCGACGATGATCATATTGACTAAAAAGGGATTATTTGAACAACCAGTTAGGAGAATTTCGGCTTCTCGCCCATATGCCCTACAAATGATTTTCTGACAAACTGCGGGGTAAGTTTTCTTTAGCAGGCGAAGGTCATTTAAAAGACTATCCTTACTCCTTACTGGAAGAGAAAGGCAGGCTATTCCCTGTTCCAGAAAGAAATCGTAGTTTCTCTGCTCTGAAAAGGGTTTTTCTAAGGACAAAGGTGATGGTTTGATATCTACAAATAAGGCTTTTGCGTACTCCATCTGGTCCCTTTGTCGACCAGCCCATCCTTTAGCCACCTCTTCATCTGTTGGAAATCTCTGGAGCCCAGGTAGAATTAATCCTCGTATGTGATTAATGTCTATAATCCTGTATGACTTCCTAAGAGGTTCTGGATCGTTAACAAAGTCGATAAAATGATCCCGTTGAGGTCTGCCAAAACTCATAATTTCGCAAGCATATTTGTCTTCCTCTAAAGCTTTAAACATGGAAAATTCCACCTCGCTATTATTGCTTGGTGTCTTCGCGAAATGGCTCAAGGGTAGAATCTTCAAATATTTGTTTATATTCTCTGATTTTTTTTCGCCCCAGCTACTTTCGAGGCGAAACACTGCATACTTTTCTACCATTCTGAAGCATATGCCTTCGAGTAGGAAAAGGGCGAAAACGGATAAGC
>JBMYOA010000283.1:0-2038 GCA_049598825.1 Opitutales bacterium
AAGGGGACAGGGACTTAAGCCATATTTCTCATTCGGCTATCAATACTCAAGCGATCCTGAAAGTATTGCGACCTTTACTTTGGAAGCTCCAAAGGCTGGCCAATATGATACTCGAATTGCCTATCAACCCCACCCCAACCGGGGAAAATCCGTTTCAGTTGATGTAACCACGGGTGATAAGACCATCAAGATGAACTCCACTGTAAACATGACCCAAAAACCAAGTTTTGAAAACGGCTTTCACTCGGTGGGAAAAATCACCCTGAGAAAAGGTCAAAAGGTGATGGTCAGTCTTCACGCAAAAGGTTCACAGGGGAATGTCCATGTCGATGCGGCTCAACTCCTCCCTGTTGACTAATATTTTTTTGTGATTAAGGGATCTCCAGGGCGTAGGTTCCGACATCTTTGCCGATTTATTGCCCTCGCTTCGATTGTAGGATTGATCCATAAGTCTCATCAAGAATTTCTTGTCAGACTTAAGGATAAAGGACAGCCAATTGAGCTTTCGGATGTACAGAAGGTTTTACCTCAAACGGTAACTCTTAATTCTGATGAAGATGATCCTTCCATGGTTAATGCTTATGATGAACAAGAGAAGCGAATCGGATTGATCACCCAGACATCCCCTCAGGGAGATTCAGCCATCGGCTTTTCAGGCTCCACTAACTTAATGGTCATATGGGATAAAGAGGATCGGGTTTCATCAGTATCCATTCGATCAAGCGGAGATACCGTTGATCATGTGGATGCAATTCTGGAAAAGCCTGACTTTTTTGAACAATTTGAGGGAAAGACAAGGAAGGAACTTGCTGGATTAAAGGATATTGAAGCCGTCTCCGGAGCCACTCTCACGAGCATGGCGATTGCTGATGCGATCGCTTTACGGTTTGGTGGTGAGAAAAAAGTAGGAAGGTTTCCCAATCCAATCGAACTGGAAGAAGTGAAAAAATATTTCAGCACTGCCTCCGAATTAACTCCCTCAAAGACTCATCCATCACTTTTAGAAGTGATCGATGAAAATGGAACCATCCTTGGACAAGCGGGAAGAACATCTCCTTACTCGGATCAAGTCATTGGTTATCAGGGGCCCGTTGATACCCTACTTGCTTTTGATCAAAACGGCTCCCTTCAAGGAATGACAATCCGTTCAAGTTTTGAGAATCAACCTTATGCAGATTATCCAAATGATGATGCCTATTTTGAATCTCTTTTTACCGGCAGAACTATTGCCGAACTCGCTGACATGAACCTGACTGAGGAAGAAGTAGAAGGCGTATCCGGAGCCACCATGACAAGCATGGCGATGGCCGAAGGAATCGTGAAGACAGCAGGAGAATGGAAAAAGGAAAGCCTAAGCGTAAAGGATTCCGCAAAACCATTGATCTACTGGAAAGCAAGAGACTATGGGTCATTGGGAGTAATATTATTTGCCGGCTTTGTGGCCTTTACCCGCCGTGGAAAAACCAAATTCTTCCGGATCACCCTGCAAATTCTTTTGGTCTGTTATTTGGGCTTGGTCAACGGGGACATTCTCTCGCAGGCACTCTTTGCGGGTTGGTCACAAAGTGGAGTACCCTGGCAACGGGCTCCTATTCTTGCCCTCTTAAGCTTGGCGGCTCTGATTGTTCCGATGGCCACAGGTAAATCCTTTTACTGTCATCAGCTATGCCCCCACGGAGCTGCCCAGCAATGGATGAGGAAACTAAGGAACAAACCCATCCAGGTTCCCAAAGGATTGGACAGAATCTTAAAACTCGCTCCCATTGGGCTCCTTTTTCTAGTGGTATTTTTAGCTTTTAGTTCTTCCGCTCACACCGTCGCCATTCTCGAACCTTTTGATGCCTATGTTTGGGAAGTGGCCGGTGCTATCACTATCGCAATTGCTCTGATTAGTCTGCTTGTATCCGCCTTTGTACCCATGGCCTATTGCCGATACGGATGCCCCACGGGTGCCATGTTGAAACTTTTTGAATTTGGAAAAAATGACCAAGGATGGACACGAAGAGACTACCTGAGTTTTGGACTCCTGGGACTTGCA
>JBMYOA010000284.1:0-2036 GCA_049598825.1 Opitutales bacterium
AGAGGTTTTGCGGTCGATAATGATTCAGCCAACGCATCCACTGCACCTCTTAAAGTTTGATCCAGAAGAATTCGTTTACTCTTAACCAAATCATGTTGCTCAAGACCATCATTGAGAACTTTAATTAAACGCTCAGGAGGGCAAGGTTTAGAGAGCATACGGAAAACATTACCGTCATTCACTGCTGCCATCGCTGAATCAAAATCAGTATGTCCGGTTAATAAAATCGTGGAGACTTCGTGGTCTCTCTTTTTAATCTCGGCCAACATGTCTGCACCGTTCATCCGGGGCATCCTCATGTCTGAAAGAACAAGCGCGAAACCTCCCTCTTTTTCAAAAACCTCAAGGCCCTCCACACCATCAGAAGCTAAATGGAGTTCGAAATCTTTTCGCAGATTTAATTGGAATCCTCTAAGAATCGAATCCTCATCATCTACGCACAATATTTTATTGTTCATTTAGGGAAGATATAGGGCTGAAGGTTGATAGGAATTATTAAGAAGCTTCGTAAATAAGGATCAATGCAAAAAATTTATGTACCACAATACGACTCAACGAAAAATTTTTTATAAAAAGATAAACACACCGCTACTTGAAGGTAGCCAACGTGTCATTGATTTTCTGCTCGCTCCAACGGTCATTTGGTGGGTAATCCTGATTAATTGTTAAATCCTTGGACTCTACTTTTCCGGCGTTGACCCCTGAATTCGGAATCTCCACTTTTGCTGTCCAGGCAATTCCATTTAGAACTAATTTGCGAAAATTATCGGACCCCCAGTTAACATGATTGTGACCTCCAGTGAAGCCAAACCCGCGCCCTTCATTATAGTCCTTTCCCCGCTGATAGGCCCATGCAACATGTTGAGCTTCCTTCCTTCTTAAAACAGCATCCCGTACATGAGGATTGTTGCTGTGAGGACCATCCTTTCTTCGCAGAGTATCTGCGGAGGGCAAGGATGATAGAATTGGTGTAACCCCGGACATAGCCTCGCGAAATCTCATATGGTAATACCATTCATCATTAATCGCAAAAGTACCTACTCCAGAAGCAACCGGGTGATTGGGCAGTTTGGCAAAATTGGCAACCCAATGTGGATTTATAGACCAATTAGTTTCGAAATAACCACCTATCCATTTTAGAAAATAATCTCCTGGTGCACCTTTGGGTACTTCAACCCCATAGTGAATGCAGGTAAGTCCAATTCCCTTTTTCATGAGAATATCAAACTCTTTTAAATGCGGGTTCAACAAATGCCTGCCCCCTCCGTCACAGTAAACAACTATAGAAGCGGCGTCGTCCAAAATAGCTGGATTCTTGGGGTAACCATCATCCGTAACCACCATTGATTTAATTCCCACATCTGCCTCATTGAGGTATTTAGAAAGTAGCTTACTTCCAGCAATGTGTTCATGCGAAAAATAACCATGGCTTTTCTTGCCTGCAATAAACACGACTTTCTTTTCTGCACTAAGATAAAATACCGACAAAAATAAAACTAAAATAGGGTAGGCTAATTTCATAGATATAGAATTTGTTGTTATGGCTAGGGTGTCAAGCTAGGGTTGGGCTAGAAAAAGAATGAGTTAATCAAGATGCACTACCTATGCGAAAAATAAAAAATATTTTGGGATTAATCGCTTCCATTTTGTTAAAAAATCTTCAAATTTAATTTTATGGAAAAGAATAACTATTCAAGAAGACAATTTGTAAAAGCGGGTTCGGCAATCTCTGCAGGAACCCTCCTTACCTCTCCACACATTACCAATGCCCAAAACAGCTCCAAGACCATTAAGGTAGGTCTCGTTGGAATAGGTGGCCGAGGAAGTGGTGCTGCTGCTCAAGCAATGGCAGCTGATGAGAATGTGGCACTCACTGCAATTGGAGATATGTTTGAAGATCGAATCAAATTGCGCAGCCGCATTCTTAAAGCACGCGGACGCGATAAATATCAGGTAACCCCTGAAACAACTTTTTCCGGATTCGATGCCTACAAAAAAGTAATCGACTCCGGTGTTGATGTGGTAATTTTAACCTC
>JBMYOA010000285.1:0-2023 GCA_049598825.1 Opitutales bacterium
CTTCTTTGGCTTTCTTCTTCTTTTCTATTTCCTCGTTCACTTTAGTTTCAAAAAAGGAATGGGAAAGCAATGCGGACATACCCACGCTTTTCTTTTCTCGGATTACTGAGAATTTTAGATGCTTCATCACTTCATCTAACTCCGGATTCATTCCATCGGCTAATGCCAAAAGGCTGGGCCAGCTACGAAAGATATTTTCTAAATGGTCTGCCACCTCATCATTGGCAGACTGAAAGTAAACCTTGATTCGTATATGATCATTTGTTTCGTCCAAGAAGATCGCGATATTTCTGAATTTTTTAAACATAATTTCGCCAACCATTACTGAATTAAGGGATTTGCTGATACCTTGAGCTAGCTTTTGAGCATTAGTTGTTGGATCTGCTTTGATTTTATTCTGAAGTCTGTTGACTTTCAGTGCATTAGCCCCGAACCAAATGATGGGTGCTTCTTCTTGATTAATTGATTGAACAAATGAATGGAGAGGGGATGGTTTCTTTTTGGCATTTTTAGGAATCAACGCCTCCTTAAGAAGTTCTTGGTTGGATGCTATGGCGACACTGTCCCCGGAGAGAATACCCAACGAACCTTTCTTAAAGGTGTAAGTTTTCTTATTCCCAACCTTGTCTATTTCCACTTTGTCATTCAGGGATGCGAAGCCCTCCAATTGCTTGCTGTTGATTCCGCCGCTAATGAGTGCGGTACCTTTATCTTTTTCGCCCGACCCAAAGGCAGAAATTTCCCTGATTTTTAACAAGTCCACTCCGAACGCATTTTTAAGGCCCTGCATTTTTTGGTTAACATTGGGATCTTCACTCATTTTCCCCATGATAAATTTGCCCATTCTAGACTCATGGAATGTCTTTACATCAAAAGAGATTATCCAGTTTGCGCTATCAGGAAAGTTAATTTCCTTTGCAGGTAGCCAGCTAGCAGACAGAGAAAGAGTAAAAAGAGTTAAGAGTGTTTTTTTCATATTGATAGGTTTCGAATAGTGATGGTTACAATATTCAATACACCCTGGGCCATGCCAAGGTTACAAAAAAATGAAAAATTAATTCAGGGGATGTTCTTTAAGCAGAGCATCGGGAGAATATAGTCCCACGAAATCCTTAACTTCCTTGCGAACCCGTGCGACATCTTCCGTTTCCACCGGAGTCGCTTTATTGCCAAAGGAATTCCTTACATAAGTAAGTACGGATGCAATTTCCTGATCATTAAGCATGTGCTCAAAGGGTGTCATCGGCACTTGTCCTGGGTATTTTTGACCCAATACCTCGATCGGCCCCATCAAACCTTTAAGAGTAAGTTTAATTAAACGGTCTGAGTTACCGACAGTCCACTTTGTGGCGGCCAGGGGAGGGAACCCGGATCCAGGTAATCCTTTACCATTTCCTTGGTGGCAGGTAATGCAGTGACCTTCCCTGGAATAAATCTCACTGCCATCGACAAATAATTTTTTGTGTTTAGCCGACAAATGGGATGGAGCGGCAATTTTTCTCTCCTTTAGGTCTTCTTCCGCTGGTTTGCGGTCTAGGACTTCGCGGGTGTAGGTATAAGTTTGTTTGTAAATCCCGCTCGTATTATGTTCTTCTGTGCTTGCGAGTATTTCCAGACCCAGTCTTCTTGGTAGATAGGAAGCAGTGACCGCAGCGGTCATGCGTACACGCCCATGGCCGTCGTTGGCAGCCTGGGCAAGTAATTCCTTCCCTTCTGGAACACTGCTGAAATGAAATCGTAATACATTCATAGCCGCAGCACGAATACGATGATCCGAAGATTTTAGGAGTTTCTTCATCAAAGGTTGGTGAAGACGACCGGCCCCCCAAGTTACCCAGAGTGCTTCCAGTTGGAGTCTTTCATCCTTATTGGCTGACCATTCGACCACTGCATTGGTTACAGCTTCGGAATCTCTTCCACGAAGTTCTCTTCTCGTGCGGTATCGGGTACGAAGTTCTGGTAATTCAAGATTTTTGAGAAGTTCAGCAATGGATGCTCCGTGAATTTTGGCAGGTTTTACCAA
>JBMYOA010000286.1:0-2022 GCA_049598825.1 Opitutales bacterium
GGCCAACCATACCCCCATCGATACCATGTTGGAAAATAAGGTTCACCACCCGTGCGGACTGCCTGGTACATTAGTTCCGCAAGTTCTGAATTACCTGTTTTCTTTTCGACACATTTTTTAAAAGCTAAATCTGCGGCTTCTCTCTCTTCTCTCGTGCCACCCTGCCAGTAAGCAATATCATGTTTAAAGCAACAATCCTTCCACAGTTCAGGGTTTTCGAAAGTACCATCGATAAACAAGCTACATCCATCACTGGTGAAATTGGACAACTGAATGGAATCTTCTTCCTTACAACCGTAAAGAAAAGATAGAACCGAGAAGAAGAAGAATAGTCTTCTGATCATCCAAGATAAAAAGACTAGGACTTCAGTCCAAGCAAGCTACCATCAGATGGAAACTGAAAAGCCCGCAAACCAAAAATGGGTAGCGAGGCAAGAAGATGGTCAAAAATGTCCGATTGTATTGCTTCATAATGAACCCATCGTACATCATTTACGAAAACATAGATTTCGATGGGTAGTCCTTTTTCAGTGGGTGCCAATTGACGAACCAAAAAAGTCATTCCCTCCTGATGAATAGATGAGTGATCACGAAGGTACTTCAAACAATAAGCCCGGAAAGTTCCTGAGTTGGTAAGATTTCTTCCATTCAAAAGGGGTGCTGCCAGTCCATGCTCATCCACTTTCATTCCTGCCTCACCAATTTCAGCCCGTTTTTCAGAAAAATAATCCTTAAGTAAATCGATCTTCTCTAGCTCAGCAACCTCACTCTCCTTCAGGAAGCGAACACTGGACAAATCCAAATGGATACTCCTTTTGATTCGCCGACCGCCTGATTCGGACATTCCACGCCAATTTTTAAAAGCGTCACTGACCAACGCGTGTGCAGGAATCGTGGTAATGGTCTTATCCCAATTCTGAATTTTGACTGTGGTGAGAGCGACATCGATTACATCCCCATCCGCTCCGTACTTCGGCATTTCCACCCAATCTCCCTTACGAACCATATTGTTGGCAGTTAGCTGAACACCTGCCACCAGGCCCAAAATTACATCCTTAAAGACTAAAAGTAAAACTGCAGTAAGAGCACCCAGACCGGAAAAGAAATACAGAGGTGATTTATCCAGCAGGATCGAAAGAATGAAAATAATCCCGGTTCCATTGACCACAATTTTGATTGCCTGGCATATCCCCTTGAGAGGCAGTTTAGTGGAAAACCTGCTTTCTTCATAAAGTTTATAAAAGGTATCGATCAGGGAATCAAAGACCCACAATACGATCCCGACCAAATAAAGATTAATTAGCACATCGATTATCCCGCTTAGAACTGGATACTGAGAAAATACCAGTTGACTCGAAGAACTAATCACAAAGGCAGGTGCCAGGTGCGAGAGCCTCAAAAAGAAACTTTCTTCAAGGAGATACTTCGCAACTTTGGTATTGGTCTTGGAAGCTAACGAACGAAGGGCGGTTAAGAGAAATTTTTTAACCAAGTAATTAGCCACCCACCCCAGGGCTAGTATTACCGCAAGAGCAATAATAAGATACAAATAGGTAGAATATTCACCTGGTAACCCGATAGTATTTTCCAGAAAGGCGACAACAAAACTCTCTATTTCAGTAATGGTATTCATGTACCCTTACGAAAGCCATCGATTACTGGTGTGACAAATCAAATATAAAAAATTCTTCCGTCATCGACACTCCTTGCATTAACAAAACAAAACCGAACACCTTTTTACGGTTGTTTAGAAGACACCAGGGTTTAGGGAGTATATATGCCAAAATTTCTACAATCATTTCAACAACTCTTTCTTTTCTTGCTCCTTGGAGTTACCACAAACCTTTTTGCCGAGCTCCCTAAAAAACCAACTGATCCAAAAGATGCTCTGTTCCGCAGTAAGCTAATCACCACGAAAACGGAAGGGCATGCAGTGGAAGTTAAGGCAAAAATCAAAGGTATTCAGAATTTATATCTAACTGTTTCAGATGGAGGTAATTCATATTCGTGCGACTGGGCGGA
>JBMYOA010000287.1:0-2013 GCA_049598825.1 Opitutales bacterium
CTTTAAGAGGTGCAGTGGATGCGTTGGCTGAATCATTATCGACCGCAAAACCTCTGTTTTTTGGTCGAGTACAACGAGTGCGCCGAATGGCTAATGAACTTGCTGAAAAATTATCGATCCCACACGCTTGGAGGGTAGATGTTGCCTCGGTTTTTTCTCAACTTGCTTACTTAGCTTTGCCCGAGAATGTGACTGAGGATGTGTATTATCGAAAAGATTTAACGAAGGAAGTTAAATCTCTACTGGCTAAATTTCCTGAAGATACCAGGAACATTCTAAATAAAATTCCAGGGCTTGAAGAAGTGGGTGAAATACTTAAAAGCGTTGATATCCAATATCGATTTGAACAGGAAAAGCCAGATGGGGTAAGGATTGCGGCTTCCATTCTGAAAGTAGCTTTAGATTTCGATTACTATGAAGAGCAAGGATACAATAGGAGCCTGATCGTTAACACGCTCAAAGAAAGGGAAAAAGATTATGATCCCAAAGTCACCAAGTCTCTTTCTGATTTGATTGTAATTGCTGCCGAGACTTCAAGTCTTCAGGAAATAAGTATTGAGGATATTGATATCGGAATGAGACTTTCTCAGGAATTACGACTTGATGATGGCTTTTTAATTGCAGCTGCAGGAACAGATGTCGACAGGCAATTATTGAAGGTTATCCGCAATTATAATTCTTGCTACGAAGATAGCCCGTTTCCCAAGAAAGTACAGGTTCTTGTACCTGTTAATCTTATAAAGTAACGATAAGTTATGATGTTTTAAAGTGAGAGTACGAAGCTATATCGTGCTGCTCACAAGTGGCAGTCTTATAGGAGCTATATGTATTGCAATCTTTGGCTGGTTCACTTTCCAGGGGTTAAATCAAGCCACAGATGAGCTTGAGCAAGAAGCTCAAAAGTCCGGATCATCATCGAGTCAACATGCAGATGTTATGGCTTTTCTTGACACGACAAGAGGAGTTTTTGTGACCATGGAAATATATCCTAAAGATTATGATGGGGTCTTTAGCATAGCCTACGACGCGATCGCTTTAGCCAAAGAGGGTGCCAACAAATTATCAGATTTGTATTTCGAAAGCTTTCCAGATGAGATTATGCTCCCTATTGCGAAAGGCATTAGAGAAATGGAAGATTCCATCTCCGAAATGCAGAAAATGCAACCTGCTCAGAATGATGAAAAGTGGATAGAGAGAAAGACTTTGGCTAGGAAGAAATATGATTCAATACGAGAAAACCTCAAAAATAATTTAGACAATCTCGAGGTTCAGGCCTTAAAGATCCTACAAAATGCGAATCAATCTTTAAGAATAAAATGGCAAGAACTTGAAGCACGTGAGCAAAATAGCAGGCTGTCTTTGTTGATTGTGAGCATTTTATATTTTGCTCTGATTATTGGGTTGGCCTTTGTTACTTATCGTAGTTTTGCAAGGCCGATTTCCCGGCTTGAAGAAGCAGCCACCAGATCCATTGAAAATAATCAGCCATTTAATTCCCCGGAAATTGGGCCCGCGGAAGTCAAGTCGCTAACTCGAAGATTACAAGGCCTGATTATTGGACTAGAAGTTACAGTAAAACAAAGAACATCGGCTTTGGTCAAAAAGACAGAGCAATTAAAGTTGGAAATTAAGCAGAGAAAAGAATTAGAGACACAACTGGTGCATGCCCAAAAAATGGAAGCAGTCGGACAATTAGCGTCAGGAATTGCTCATGAGATTAATTCACCCTCTCAATTTGCAAATGACAATATCCTGTTCTTGAAGGAAGCGATCGAAGGTTTTATTTCGAAACTTTCTGGGTCAAGTGATGCACCGGATGATAAAGAACTTTCTTTTCTTACAGAGAATGCACCTGATGCCGTTCAACAGGCACAAGAAGGTATATCGCGCATTACGACTATTGTGAAATCGATGAAGAATTTTGCCTACCGTGACGCAGAATCAGCCAAGAAGCCCAACGACCTTAACCAGGCAATCAAGTCGACCATTGTCGTGGCTACGAATGAATGGAAG
>JBMYOA010000288.1:0-2004 GCA_049598825.1 Opitutales bacterium
AAATCCATTCCAAGATTTTTGTCGTAGCGGAACCCGACTTTTCTGCCATACCCGTCATCCCGTGCCGGTAATCCGGAAAGTAAGTCACTTTCTGCATATTCCTGATCACGCACCCATACCCGGTAGTATTCACCATCACGAATCTTTCCGCCATGCACAAATTCACCAAGGAAAGTGCCAGTGCTTTCAATCGCCAACCGAACGGAATTCCCCTGAGTTGATTCGGCTGGTTTGGTGGTGACATTAATAACTCCGCTCACTGCATTGGTTCCCCAGATGGAAGCACCCGGCCCCCGAATAATTTCGGCACGATCCAAAATAGCAAGTGGAACTTCTTCGGTGCCCCAAGTAATGGTTCCTCCCATGGGTTGCAGGACTTCCCTGCCATCTACCAGCATCAGAAATTTTTCTGTTGGAGAACCACTGAAGTTACGCATGGTCACAAAATCGTCATAGGCGTTACCACGGGTTACAAACATTCCCCCCACCCCTCTAAAAGAATCGACTAATTGTAAGTGACCGCCATCAAAAATGTCATCGGGACGAATGATGGCAATGGAAGCAGGGTTTCGCCAATGTTCCTGGTCATATCCAAGCACTCCCGAAACAGGCTGATTGGCCAACTCTGCCCAGTCCATCTCGAGTAAGCGCGACAACTCCCTTTTTTCAAAACTTGAAAGCTCCTCCGTCCACGCATTCGAAAAAGAAAAGAGATACAAAGAGACAAAGATACAAAGTCTACTCAACAACCCAAAGGGATTCTTTATGTTCACTTTTGGGTGCATCTGCCTTTTTTTTAAAATTTGTGTTGAATGTTATTTATCGACGACCCTGACTGCACTTTTCAATTCGGCAAGTTTCGAACTGATACGATTCTTCTTTTCTCCAATTGCTTGTCTTGCAATGAGCATTCGTACCCGGTTTTGATTATATTCGAAGGCCACTTGAGCGGGTGAAGACTTTAGAAGTTTTTGACCATGAACGACAAGTACTCCCTTGCCGCTCAATACTGATAATTGCTCACCCGAAATCGAAGAATTATTTAACAACACGAAAAAGTTATAGCCTTTGGACGCTTCATTCAGGGCCACTTGCTGCTGAGCATTGGAAAAGCTCAGGATTTCCACGGTCGTTTGAGGGTTTGAGATCTTCATCGCAAACCGAAGGGTCTCACTGAACTTAAATCGATCATCCCCATGGACAATAATTTTAAGTTTTGTCTCCGTATCTTGCCTATCCCATTGTACATACTTGGTTAGATGGGTGAGATAGGTTGCTTCCAGTCTAGCCAATTTCCTGGACTGCTCAGCCGATTGACCAACTGTGTAACTTGAGCCAATTCCCGAAATCAAAATAGCTACAACCAGCAATGCAATACTCTGCATTGCTCGATGAGCAAAATTTTGAAATTTGGAAAGTTTTCGAAGCATTAGAATTTTTTGTAGATCGAAAGGAGAAAGGTTCGTTCAACACGGGCTGGTTCAACATCGATTCCCGGCAACATGGTTTCGATGTGGTAAGGCTCGAGAAGATCCCGTCCGAAAATACCGATTTCCCACCCATCCCTTGGTTCCCATACTAGGCCAAGGTCCAAGCGAAGATGGGACGGAATCGTAATGGGGTTATAATCGGATGGAATCTGAGTCTCATCCGAATAGTAGAGGCTCTGTATGAGAGTCAGGCTATCGGAATAAGCAATTCGAGAAGTAAGACTGGCAGTCTGCTCGGGAAAATCGTAATTCCTCTCTCCTTCGATTTCGCCTCGGGCCAATGAATACCCACCTCTTAAGTTCCATACACTGGAGACATCCCAATCAATGGAAAGTTCCCCACCGTACGATTCTGCATCTTTTGCTTCGTAGGCATTCACCGAAGTCTGGCTGGCAAGAACCGCATTCTTGGTGTCGTAGTAATAAGAAGAAATTTCTAAAAGTAAATTCTCACTGGGTCGGCTTCGCCAGCCGAGTTCAAAACTGTCAATTTCCTCACGATCAAGAGATTCAT
>JBMYOA010000289.1:0-2000 GCA_049598825.1 Opitutales bacterium
AGGTTGCCGTCCATTCCCCCCAAGTCCAAAACATTGGCCTGTAGCCTTGCGGAGGTGGACCCGATTTGTGTGGCATCGGCAGTCTGGCTTTGCGGGGGAGTCGCAAGAATCTCCAAGTCGAATGTTCCGGTGGTGTTTCCCCACTGATTGGTTGCGGTAACGGAAACTTCATAAATACCTGCTCTTTCAGGAGTACCACTTATCACAAAGCCGGGTGCTCCCTTCGGAAAGGTAAATTTATACGGATGATCTTCAGGCAAATCAGCTTGCATCTTCCAATTTTTAGCAAGATATCCTTCAATCTCTTGCTTTTCAGCCAGCTCCAATACACGAGGGTAAAGAAGGATTTCACCGGCCATCCATTCCGTGTCTCCCGTAATCCGGTCAAATAAAGCCTCAGGTCTCCAATTCCCTGAAACATTGGTCGCAACCACATCTCCATTCACGCGTAATTCATAGCCATATCGAGAGATGGTCCAACTAAGTAAAGATTTCAAAGAAGACGAAATCGAGGTAGTAAGCGAAGGATTGTTGTTATCCCACCTGCGCAACGCCCAATTACCACTATTTATCATCCTCCACCCTTCAAGGGTAAAAAGCTCACGGTCAGGAAATGAATAACCCGTTTCGTAACCGACAAGAAAAACCGTTATCGGCATACTTACTCCCTCAGGAATGTTTAATATTTTACCGTAATCCAATTTAACCATCTTTTTACCGGTCGTTGGGTCAAAAGAGGAAACAGGTGCATATTCATAGGAGCTCTGAGCATGCCTTTGGTTGGAGGTCTTATCCTTCCATAATTCGATCCTACCTGAGTCAAAGGATGTGGAAACAGTCGCACCAAAATCTCCTCCCCCTGAGTTGTAAAGGGTAGCGACCTGTGAAGAATTAACTTCTATATTGTAAATTCTGAAATCATCGATCGAACCGTTAAAATCACCCCACTGATCTGAGAAAATCCTGCCCATACCAAGCGAAAGAGGAGAGTCTTGAGAAGAATCCAAAGGACCGCTGTAAGGGGTTTGATTAAGCCTTTCAACTCCATCCACAAAAACCTTCAGTCCATTTCCATAAGCAACAACTAAATGGTGCCAGTTATTATTGGTAATACTGGCACCGCTGGTTGAGTAGGTAGTATCTTCCCCTCCGTTTCCTGAATCCAGATAAATCTCAATTTCACTGCCCTCACTGCCAATTTCGAGGTTGTCGTTATCATATGAACTTGATTGGGCCACCATCAGGTTGTCAATCTGGTGATTGGTAGGAATTCCCAAAACATCTGAATATCTTTTAAACCAAAAGGCGATGGTGAAAGATTCGGGGGTGTCCAGGTAGGCGACCTTTTCAAAGGCAAGACCATCATTACTCCCGTCAAAAGAAACGGCTCCTCCGGTTTTTCCTTCTGTCCAGCCAGCTTGATCAATAAGTCGACCGTGATGCCCGTTCCCAGAAACATCATAAGCGATCGATCCATTGGTTTCGTCAAACGGCAGGTAAAGCAATAGATTATCCAAGGCAACGGTATCGTTACGATCATACGATTTTTCATCATGAAACACCAAAGATCCATTTGCATCCGCGTCATACCAAGCATACAAGCCAGGAACTTCACTAGGTAAAAAAGAAGTTTCATTGGTCAAGCCTGGGGGTAATCCGGTTAGGTTGTAACTAAGCGTGGAAGATTGCCCCAAATCCAAGCCTTTAATTTCATTACCATAGGTCAAAGCTGGCACTGATATGGTAGGTAGGGTGGGGGATTCCACTTTTGTCAAAGAGCCAGACATACCAAATTTCACTCCCTGCCTAGGAGGGGCATAATCAACAACTCCGGGGTCTCCTTTGTAAAGATGATAAACATCCTCACTGCCAAAGCCTTTTTTGTAAAGTCTTACATCGTCAATGATACCAAGAAAGTAACCTGCAACCCCATGGTCTGGTGCGGCACCGATGTAGAGATCAGATGAATAATCAACCATCAATTCATTCAGTACTCGCCT
>JBMYOA010000290.1:0-1985 GCA_049598825.1 Opitutales bacterium
TGGTAAATACGAATCTTGTTCATTTGCCGCAACCCACCCAGATTGAAGGTAAGCTCAGGATCCTTTTTAAACCAGGCAGTCCAGGATGAACGCCAACCATCATCTGGAAATTGAAGGTCAATCAGCTTTCTTTCAGAATAAGTACCTCCCGAATCATTAGGTTTGGGAGCAGCCAATACAGAGATCCCCTTTTCCAGTCTTCTGAGACCAACATAGACTTCCCCGACATCGATTACATTTTCCCATAGAGTCGGGTCTTCACCTCCGTCCGTTCCACCCCAATAAATTTTGGTTTGAGCAGAAGGAGTGCTTCGCAGTGGAGCAAATTTTTTGTAGGGATGATTATTATTGAGGGTCGCAACCGTACCCCATTTATGAGCCAGGTACCCCTCCACCATTCTCATCGCAGAAGTGGGTAAGGGTTCATTGTACATTAGAACCTCCGCAACTTCCCCGTGAAAATACAAATTGTTACTACGGTCTTTTGACAAATTCGAAGCACGCACAACCCCAGTCGTACGAATTCCTAAAATAACCGGTTCGCTGCTGGGATAATTCTCCACCAATCCATCTTTGGTATTTCCATTGGCACGCAGAAGTCCATTAAGAATGGCGGTGTCAGTCCATGAACTTGACCAAACTGTGTTTACCCCAGGATGGAAAGCATACGCGGTGGGGTGACCAAGTAGAAAACCTTCATTTCCGGGGTTTCGGTTTACCACCATAAAAACGGTCCTGATTGAATTTACCTCTTCTTCAAATGAAAGGAAATCATCCGAGCCATCAAATCGAAGTACTGGTAAATCTCCATTTACCCCCAATACATTTTTAACAAATTCGGGTTGGCTTGCGTTGGTTTCCTGGATCGCATCATTTTCCTGCCCGGATTTATCTTTCAATGTGTGAAGAGGGGATCCATAAGTGTAGGACTCACTGAAACCATTTTTATAAGGATGAACGGAGGGCAAATCTCCATCCAATCCCCATTTGTGAGCAAGGTATCCTTCGACCTTCTCCATTTCACCCAAAGAGAGGGGAGTGGTAAAGATCAACAACTCGCCAAGATCCCCATTTACATAACGCCCACCGATATTTCTATCGTTTGAAAAATTGGACGCTTCTACATTACCCGTCGTACGCAAAGACATAATACTTAAGTTATTAGGTCGCTCAGCCGTGGTGGTGGTAAGCTTCAAACCATTTTCCCGGTAAAGTCCTCCAGAAATCCTCGAGGATGTCCAACCCGAGTCGAACATAAAGGAACCCCTGTGAAAATGGTACTGATTATCATCGCCAAGCATGAAGTAGTACCCACCGGTATGTTTATAAACCCAAAAGATTGTTCGAATATTTGTCAGGTTGGTGAAAGAGTGATACTCACCGCCCCCCCTGTATCTCATCAAAGAAAGACTGGTATTGGCATCGTACGGAACAACAGATGGGGAACCATGCCTGGTTGCATGATTGCCAAAGGGTCCTTTATCGAGCCAACTGGCGTCTGCAGAACTCAACTCACTCGCATCCAACCATAGGGCAGGGGAGAGGACATCCGGGCTCCACTGACTGGGGGGCGTAACATTAGCATCATCATAACTTGAACCCGTATTTCCATCACCATCGGCGTCGGACACATCCAACCAAAGACGCAATCCAGGGTAATCAAGGGGAGAAAAGATTGAATTTTGAGGATCCGAAGGAATCATACCGAGGCCAGCATCCACCAATTGACCCGTAAGCAACGCAGAGTTTGTGGTCAGGTTTGCAGGTTCTCGGTTTCTGACAACGGGACTTTGAGTATCCGTGGTTACGCCGACCGCTGTTGAACCGCTAACCACCGCGTCTCCAAAAGTAGGCTTCTCCGCCGTCCACGGATGGTTGGAAGGCAGATCAATTCCCCACTTGTGACTGAGATAGCCTTCAATAGTGAGACGATCCGTATCAGCCAATAACCCCTGAAAGATAAGAAACTCAGCGACCTGACAATT
>JBMYOA010000291.1:0-1979 GCA_049598825.1 Opitutales bacterium
AAGCCCAAGAGTTGATGGAAAACGCTATCGCATGGATTTTTATCTTTCCGCTCTTCGGGTCGGTATTCGTCGCGTTGTCCCGTTATGTTAACATAAAGCTCGCTTATCCCATATCCGTGCTATCGATGGCTGGAGCTCTTTGGGCCGGTGTGGAAACCCTGCAACAGGCGATGGCATCCCCAAATCATGAAATTTCATATCTTCTGGGTGGATGGACCTTAGACTTATATCCGCGGGGTGTTGGTATTGAATTCCGGGCAGATCTTTTAGCCTCCCTGATTGCGTTGATAGTATTGGGTGTTGGTTTGCTGGTTACGGTCTATTCAAAAATTCATGTCGAAAAGGAGACACCGAATAAAGAGGCGATTTACTACTCCCTGATGATGCTGCAAATAACCGGACTTGCCGGGATCTGCTTAACTGGAGATGCATTCAACCTCTATGTGTTGATCGAAGTGGCAGCTCTTACCGGCTATGGATTAATCGCCATGGGTTCGAACCGGGCAGCTGCGGCCACCTATAATTATTTAATCCTCGGAACCATCGGAGCCTCACTTTACCTGCTCGGCGTGGGCTATCTCTATATTAAAACAGGTACTTTAAATATGGTGGGTATTCGTGAAGTCATTGAAGCCAATGGTCTCGCTGACTCCGCAACCATGCAGGTCGCCTTTGTGCTCATCGGAGTGGGCATTCTGATTAAGATGGCCTTCTTTCCATTTCATGCATGGCTTCCCAATGCGTATTGTAATGCTCCCACCACGACTTCCTGCTTACTGGCTCCATTAGTCACCAAAGTGATGATCTATGTGATGATCCGAATGGTTCTGTCAGTATTTGGGGTGGAATTTTCATTCGAATCAACCATTTGGGTAAGCTGGATGCCATGGTTAGTGGTGATCGCTATCGTTTGTGCAGCTTTTCTCGCCCTTTCGCAAAGGGAGATTAAGCGGATGCTGGCTTATCTGATTGTTGCGGAAGTTGGCTACATGGTCGGGGGGGTCTGGATTTACAACTATTATGGGCTGATTGGCTCGATCTTTCACATCATCAGTGATGCCTGTATGACTTTGTGTCTCTTCCTGGGTGCGGGTATCATCTTGCACAAGTGCAAGACCACCCATTTTGATGGGCTTCGTGGGTTGTTTTCAAAAATGCCCCTGACCATGATTGGCTTCTTTATTGGTGGCTTTTCAATCATCGGACTTCCCCCAACCTGCGGATTCTTCAGTAAGTGGTATTTGATAACTGGTGGTATGGTGTCCGGTCGCTGGGAATATTTGATCGTGCTGATGTTTTCGACCATGGTGATGGTGATTCTTTTCTTCCGCTTAATTGAAAGAATTCATCTGGCAGTCGATGAGAGCGGTAAAAACTTGGGTAAGGGGCATGGAGACCTCGGGTTGACCAAAGAACAAACCCGTTTTGATGAGGCTCCTCTAGTCATGCTGATACCTTTGCTTATAGCTGCCTCCACGGTGATTATTATCGGGGTTTATAATCAGGAAGTGGTTAATCAAATCGAAATCTTTTTGCAGGCTTACGATTTACCAACGGGGGTGGTTTACAAATGAGTACTCCAATTGTCGTTGAGGATATTCGTCCATTGTTGGCACTGATAGCTCCCTGGTTTGGCCTGATCGGGATCATGTTGGCAGGGGAAAAGCGGGCGAATCTGCGTGAACTCATTACTTTTTCTGCGGCTTCGGTACAGGTAGCGGTTGTGCTTTCGATGTTACCACTCGTCTTGGGTGGGAGTATTATTGAATTTCATATCTGGCAGATATTCTCATATGTACCGATGCTCCTCCGGGTGGATGGACCGGGCCTTCTCTTTGCCTTGGTCGCATCCATTCTCTGGATTGCCACCACGCTTTACTCCATCGGATATATGAGAGGACTGCATGAGCACGCCCAGACACGCTTCTACTCTTTCTTCGCTCTTTCGCTTTCGGCCACCATGGGCGTAGCTTTTTCCG
>JBMYOA010000292.1:0-1957 GCA_049598825.1 Opitutales bacterium
TCTGATCAACCTGCTCCTATGAGAATAAGGGCATCTATCCTAGCAACTGCAATTTCTGAAGGTTTTAGGAATGAAGGTAAGAAAGTTCTTCTACTGATGGATTCTTTGACCCGTTTTGCCATGGCTCAGCGAGAGATAGGTCTAGCGACAGGAGAACCTCCGGCTTCCAGGGGGTATGTACCATCCGTTTTTTCAATGTTGCCTAAAATTCTCGAAAGAACGGGCACTTCCGAGACGGGTGCGATTACTGCGATTTACACAGTTTTGGTTGAGGGTGATGATATGAATGAACCGGTTGCGGATGCCGTGCGTGGATTTTTGGACGGTCATATTGTTCTTAGCCGTAAACTTGCTAATGCAAATCATTTTCCTGCGGTTGATGTTTTGAGTAGCGTGAGCCGCTTGGATAGAGCCGTTTGCACCGAAGAAGAAATGTCGCTGATTTCGGAGGCTCGTGATTTGCTTTCAGTTTACCGTCAAAATGAGGACCTCATTAATGTCGGGGCTTATGTCAAAAATAGTAACCCTAAAATTGACCGGGCGATCGACAAATTTGAGCATGTGGAAGCGTTTTTAAAGCAGCGTTATGATACCCTGAGTACTAGGTCCGATGCCTTTTCACAGTTGGGGGGGATTTTTAAATGAAAGTCTTTAATTTTAGATTAGAGACACTTTTACATTTAAGAGAAATTGCTCGAGATAAAGCACTTGGTAACTATGCGAAATCTATTAATGTAAGGCAAGAGAAGGAAAAAGCTTTGCAAGATAGCCGATCTTTCCTTGAGGAATTGCAACTTCATATCGGCCAAAAGCGTATGGATAGCTTTTCTGGATCTTCGCAAGAATCTTTTGACCTCTCAGTAAAAACGGCCAAGGAGAGAATTATTGATGCACACAAAAATTTACAACATTCAATCCAGTCCGAAGAAGCCAAAAAAAGAATCTATCTGAAGGCCGATTCAGAATATAAAAGTCTTCTCAAACTCAAAGAAAAACAAAAGGAGGAGCATGTTCGTGCGGAATCCTTGAAGGAAGAGAGAGAGCTAGAGGATATTATCGGCGGTCGTTTCGTTTTTAACAACATTAGCAACTAAATATTATGAAAATCTCACCCACCTTAATAGTCCTCCTTGCTGTCGTGCTTTCTGTTGGCAGTGCTGGTGCCATGTTATGGTTGAATTACGATGCAATTTTTAAGCCTAAGCCTGTGATTAAGGCCGAGTTTACAAGTGTGGAGTTTGACGCAGATGACACAAGTTATTCCCCTGCGGAAACCCATTCGATGAACCAGTTGTCCAAAGAATTGACTGCTCTTAAGGAAAGACTCTTAGAAAGAGAAAACGAGCTGGATGCAAGGGAATCGGCAATTTCAATGGATTTGGAATCTCTTGAAAAACAAAAAAAAGAATTAAAACAAATTAGAGAAGATCTTGCTTCCAGGCTTGCCGATTTTGAAGCGAGGCAAGGGCAGGATCTTAGTGAGGAACAATTAAAGGAATACAAGGATACATCTAAGCGGTGGATTGAAATGGGACCGGAGGTTGCAAGTGTTGAAATTCAAAATTGGAGGCAAAAAAGACGATTTGAAGAGGCTCTAACCATTTTCGAACTACTCAAGGCAGAGGAAAAGGCTCCCATCATAGCATTTATGTTGAATAGTGATGAGGATTCATTGATTGAATTAGCGGATGCTTTGGCAATGAGAGATCGGGGTTTGTTGCCAAGTGTCGAAGCTGAGAACATTGCAAATCCTCTCCAAAACTAAATTCTGGTGGATTCTGTTACTAACTCTTTTACGGCAAGGCTTGCAAATGTGCCTGCTCATAAGTCGGTTGGAAAGAATGGTACATTTTGGTTACCCCCAGAATCCGCCAATTCTTTTTCGTCCAAACTAAAAGATTTGAGTAAAAAGAATTCTCGCTCACCCTCGAAAAATCCTCAAAACAATCCTGCTTTG
>JBMYOA010000293.1:0-1948 GCA_049598825.1 Opitutales bacterium
GAAAAGTATTAGCAAAAATACACATTTTGCTACTCTTTTTTTAAATTTTTACAGAAAACCTTTTCCCCGATATGCAGGGCTGAGATCTATGCCTGTTCGTCCAGGATTTTCTTGATGTATGGAAAAAGGAGATATGTCGAGATTCCCAGCAAAATCATACCGAAAGTGCTATTCCCTTTGGTGCAGGAATTTAAACTGAAACTCATCAGAACAATCCCAAAAAAGAAACGTCCTGCTTTTTTCGCAAAGTCCTGGTTTTTGACCAGTTCTTTCTGGCGGGAGCCTGCGTTGGCCTTAAGATCCTGAGCCAAAGCTGCTTTTTCCTTTTCGGTCAAGGAATCAGCACCAAATTCATACCGTTTATTACGTAGTTCCTCGAGATAATGATGATCCATTATTACCGGTTCTTGATCTTCGGTGTTTTGAGGTAAAGGAGGAGGCGTTTGCTCTTCTTGATTTTCCTGTCCTTGTTCAGGTGCAGTTATTTCCGGTTCATCTTGTTGACTTACATCGGAGGTATCTGTTCCAAATTCATCCAAAATCGCAGGAACGGTCGATTCCTCTTTGGCCTCCTGCTTTTTATCTAATGGCGAAGGCGGGTTCTCCTCAACCGGAAATTCTGCATCGGGGATCGCGTCCAATTTCCCCTCCTCCATTTCTGACTTAGGAGTAGTTTCAGATTCTAGAGCTGGGGGTTCTTCAACAACGGGCGGGGCCTCAATTTCTTCTACCTTTTTTTGGATTTCTTCTGGATCTTCCAGTTTCTCCTGTGGTCCAGCATCAGGGAGTTCAGGTGGCGAGTCATCGGTTTCAGAGAATGCCGGAGGGGCAGTCTCGACTGGCTCACTTTCGACTTGGCTGGATTTCCCGAAGACGACCCGTTGGTAAAGATTATCCAATTCAATAACAGTTACATTCTGGGTAAATTTTTCGTCTTTGGTCAGATTTTTGACCCATTCGCTCTCGGCTTTAGGGAAAAGGATCGAGCATTCAAGTTCCGAATTTTCAAATTGGGCGATGACGGTCACCCCGCCTTTAAATTCTTCTCCCAGTCGACTTCCGAAAGTGGAACTGGATTCAATAAAAGAGAAAGTGAATTCGGTTTGTAAGCCAATAAAGGGCTCCATCATCGCCTCAGACTCAGAACTGAGACGCCTGGTTTCTTTAAGATCCTTGAGGGTCTCGATGAGCTCTGTTGGATTCACAATTGGTAAACTATATGCAAATATTGCTAATCAGTACCACCAAAAAGTTCAGAAAAATAATCGTTAGCCAATCAATGACTTTTTCCGCAAAAATTTAAATAATGCGGAAATGCTTACTCTCGGTACTTCGAATATCCGTAGTCGTAAAAGATGGGGGGTTCTCCCGAACGGGAGGGAAAAAGGTAAAGCCAATTGGCCAAATCATGCTGCCAGAGGAAGGGCCAGGTCTGAGAATCCGTCCAGAGCCATCCGTTGGTTTCCCTCCACATCCAAAGACCATCTTTTTGCTCCTCTGAAATAAAGATCCAGCCAAGTGCGTCGTGATAGGTCCAACCATTTTCAAAAGTTTTAAATGTGCCAAACCAATCAGACTCCATCCATCCACCTTCCACAGGTTTGGCCCCGGCAATGAGTGCTTTTTCATCCGGAGAAGCAGGGGTGCGCAGGGTGAGCCCAACGCCACGGGATTCGCCCCCATCATTTTGAGCAAAGGTAAAGTAATGATACTTGGAACCGGGCGCGAGTTGATTGGTGGTGATGGTAAAATCCCGTTGATCAAGTTTTTTGGGATCGAGAAGCAAGCGATCAATCTTCCCGCTGTATTCATCTTCCACAAAAATTCCGGCTTCCATGATGGGTGTTCCACCATCAAATAGAATTCTTCCATGAAAACGCACCGCACCATTATCAAGAATTTCGGCCCGGCGGGTTTGTACAATCGGAGGATTTACCAAAGGTTCATA
>JBMYOA010000294.1:0-1944 GCA_049598825.1 Opitutales bacterium
AAATATCTATGCTTTTAGTAAGTTGGGTAACTAATACACATTTCCAGGGTGAATATTTTTCCGGATAGTTATTTATTTTATGCCGTTAATTCACTGACGACACCCGTGCTGTCGCCATGTTTTTCAGCATTCACCCCGATACCCTGAAGCATGGTCAACCATACATTGTTCAGCGGTGTCCCCTCTTTGAGAACAAGATTATGACCCAGTTTCAGGTTGGCCCCTCCACCGGAAATCAAAGTCGGTGGGTTATTGAGGTAATGAATCGAGCGAATGTTCGAACCAAAGGCCATCACGGTATGATCAAACAGGCTGCTGCCATCGACCTCCTTGGTCGCTTTTAAATTATCGATCAAACCGGCCAATAATTCGCTGTGCGCCTTGTCCCTTAGTTTGGAAGACTCTTCGGTTACCGTACCGATACGGTAATGGCTCGTATTGTGGGCATTACGATTCAACCCGAGACTCATCAACAGTCCTGAACCAGGCTCGCGGTAGGTAATGACACGGGTATTGTCGGTCTGAATCGCGGCCACCATGAGTTTGTACATCATCTCGATTTCGCTGCGACCCAGCAAAGCCTTATCCGGTTCTTCCAAGGGAGATTTGGACTTAGGTACTTCCATCCATTGTTCCGCCTTGCTCAAACGGGTTTCGATATCCCGGATACTTTGGAAATACTCTTCCAGCTTATCTGTGTCTGACTTAGTGAGGCCTTTTTGCATATCCTTTGCCTCGATCATCACAGAATCAAGCACACTTCGCTCTTCCGCCAACAGTGCCCGACGCTGGGCTATGGGCATATCATCACCCCCGAAAAGCTTCATGTAAGTTTGCAAAGGAGAGTTCCATGCGGGTAAAGGTTTGCCCCGCTGATTCCAAGCCAGGGAGCCGCCCGGACCATGTCCATTCCGGTCATCGGGGTTTGCACTCAATTGGATCGAGGTGTAACGGGTGTGCTTGCCAAACTGGGCAGCTGCCACTTGATCAGCAGAGATGGTATTGGAAAAGGATTGGCCGGGCGTACCATATTTATTCGCACCCGTCAGCCAAAAGGTACTCCCCCAGTGAGCCTCCCTGCTAAACTTATGCTTACATCCTTGAACAATGGTAAAATCTTTTTTGTGGCGGGCCAGTGGTTTTAAGCCTTCAGGTAACTTATAATTAAGCCCTGGATCCTTGATATCAGGAAACCATGTTTGAGAGGTTACCCCATACCCAATCCCCATGAACATGATTCTTTTGGGTGGCAACTTTGGGGCAGCCGATAAAAAGCTACGAAAACCAATGGATTCAAGGGCAGGCAGGGCGATCATTGCTCCTGCTCCACGAAGAAAGTTACGTCGGTCAAAATTCATAGTATAAATATATAACTTACAATGTTTCGATACTTTGGATTCTTACAAACTTAATTATGCTCTCTTATCCGGTGATTTCCCAAAGCCTGACATAATCAAAAAGGGTCCTGTCGATGTTTCGATACTTAAAGACAATGGATTTGGCTCCGTCCATGTTAACGCCTTCATGTTCAAAAATTGTTTCATTACCATTGATAGAGAGGAGCATTTTACCCTGCTGATATTCAATCATCATATCGATCCATTGATTCGCTTTAAAATTTTCAACTTTGGAATTCTTATATGTCTTTCCAGCATTCCTCAAAAACAGACTGTACCCATCACCAGTACAACCGAGATGCATTTTATGCCCCCCAATCTGTATCCCGGCTCCGGCATCGGAAGAGCTGCAAACCTGCTTATATCTAAAATGGCAGATAAATTTTGAGGGCACATTGTAAATATGAAAAATAGTCAAATCACCCGGGGTTCCTGATAAGGGCAAAACCTCCAGGGTACCATCAGCAAGCTGCTTTACATTTTTTTTATTTGGGCCGTACCGGCCCTTATATTTCTCCTGATCAAAATCATCCGAAATTAACAGATT
>JBMYOA010000295.1:0-1941 GCA_049598825.1 Opitutales bacterium
CCGGAAAAGGTGCGGCCATCCGGTAGTTTTCCACTGGCATCGACATCGGGGTGTTTGCCTTGTCCATGCTGCACTTCTTCAATTAGGCGCCATTGTCCCACTGCATTGTAGTTGTCAAAGGCGAATCCTAATGGATCAATATGCTTGTGACAGGATGCACAGCTCGCATGTTTGGTGTGGGCTTCCAGTTTCATACGAATGGTGGCTCTTGGGCTTTCCGGAGGGTTGGGCTCGATGGGATCGACATTAGGAGGCGGTGGATTTGGAGTCTTGCCAAAAATAGCCTCGGATACCCATACACCACGGTGAACCGGACGATGACGGGTTCCGTCCGAACTTAATGCAAGGGTGGCTGCCTGGGTCATTAATCCTCCACGGTTCCATTCGGGTTTTAGAGTTACTTTCTGGAATCCTGCCTTTGGAAGATCGGGAATTCCATAATGCAAAGCAAGCCTTGGGTTGAGCATTGACCATGTTGAATCAACAAATTCCCTGACCGATAAATTCTCCCGAAAGACAGTGCGGAAGAATTGTGTGGTTTCCAAAGCCATACTTTTTTCGAGCCAGAGGTCATATTCTGGATACAATTTAGGATCGGGCGGGAACTCGCCAAGTTTATTCAATTGCAGCCATTGATGGGGGAAAGAATGCATGAAACGCTCACTTTTAGGGTCGTCCAGCATTCTGTTCATTTGAGAGAGCAGTTCACTTGGTTTACTCAGCTTTTGAGAATAAGCCGAATTTAGCAGCTCCATGTCCGGCATGGAATTCCAGATCAAATAGGATAGCCTGGATGCTAATTCATGATTACTTACGCTCGGTTTGTTTTCCTTGGGAGAGCCTTCCTGTAAGTAAAAGAAATTCTTGGATGAAAGAACCGCAAGCATTCCGGTTTTGTAAGCGTTAAAGGGAGAGCTGCCTAGTTTTTGCTGCTGCTCGATGAGTTTTAGATAGGGGAGGGTCTCTTCCTTGTTTATTTCTCTGCGCCAGGCAGCTTTAGCAAATTTTGTGATCGCATTCTCGGTTGCCTGAGGCGTGTCCTCGACTGGCAAAAAACTCTTTCTCTTTTTGACTACCTCATCTGAAACGATGGGTCCTTCCCATTCAATCCAATCGAAGATAAGCAGAGGGTATAAAGGATTTCCTGAATCATCGGTCAGTTTTCTTTGCCATGGAGCCCGGGAATCTGGATTACTGAGAGAGGTGAATATACGCTGGCCCGTTGGTCTGCCAGATCGGCCACTGTTTGAAGGCCCAGGAACGGCATTGCTTACCTTTACGCTTATTTTTCCCTGAAGAAAGGTTTCGAATTCAAGGATTACGGGCTCATTCTCCGGTGCAATCACATCCTGCTCAAAGAGAGTTCGATCCAATTGTTTACAGTGAATTTTAATGTGAGGCGGACGACCATTGAGCGGTTTCAGGCCACTAACCTTTACTTTTCCGCGATAAAGCCCTGGAGGCATGTCATAACTAACATGAACCGGTTCAGCATGGGGCAGTACGTGTCCCGGCCACAAAAGGGTACGGACTTTATCAAGAGCACCCTCCTTTTTTAACAAATCTCTCTTCATCCGATTAGGCCAGTCGATTTCAAGAGCATCTTTCCGGTAGATTTTGGAAATAGCCGGCTTGTCAGGGTAGGCGACATCCAAGGAAAACTTGGCTGCTTTGATGTATTTTTGCACATGCGAGGGTGAAAGGCTGAGTTCTGATCCGATTCGTTGAAAACCATGCCAGACCGGGTCGTCGGTCATTTGTCCGGGGGCTCTGGGGTCGTAGGGTACACCGAGCAGGTCATTAATGGTATGTGCGTACTCATCTCGACTCAGCCGGTAATGAGCTACCCTTGGTCTGGCCGCCATACGGGCTGCTTCTCCCTCCTGCAGTTTAATTCCAAGCCAATTGACCACTTGTTCGATTTCTTTTTCAGTGGGTTGA
>JBMYOA010000296.1:0-1933 GCA_049598825.1 Opitutales bacterium
GACTTCAAAAGTCTCCGCACCATAGAAATCATCGGCATTAATTACCGCAAATGAACTGTCCCCAAGAGCATCTCGTGCGGCCCAAACCGCATGGCCGGTTCCCCAGGGTCGCTCTCTTTCCGGTGGACAGGTAAATCCTGCCGGAAGATCGTTTTTATCCTGATAAGCATAACTCACTTCCAGTATGCCCTCATATTTACTGCCCACCTGTGATTCAAACTGTTCCCGCATTTCCTCCCGAATCAAAAAAATAACCCGGGAAAACCCCGCGTTTTTGGCATCGTGAATGGAATAGTCCATCAGCGTTTCTCCGGAAGGCCCGATCTGTTCGAGTTGTTTGAGCCCGCCGTACCGGCTGCCCAAACCTGCTGCCAACACCAGTAAGGTGGGTGAATTTATTGATTCAGAAGTCATTTCGTAATGCAAAGGATAAATAAGTTAAAATTTCAGTAGTGCGGACCGATTCCTGTCCATGCTGACGGGCCAAAGCCTCGGCTGCCCGGCCATGCCACTGAACCGCAAGGGCAGCACCCTCTTCGATCGGAAAAGTTCCCTTGGCAAGCAAGGCTCCCAAAATTCCGGCCAAGAGATCACCACTTCCCCCACGGGCCAGAACCGAGCTTCCTCCCAGGCAATAGAGATGAGAACTGGAAGATAAAATTTGGGTATGGGCCCCTTTCAAAACTAAGGTGCATGGATTCTTCTCTATCCATTTTTGGGGAGCAGTATCACCCGCCAGTCTGGTGAACTCACCGGCATGGGGAGTGATCACCACATTTTCCGTTTTTTTCAATTTCGAAAAGATTTCCGGACGGATGGCGTCCGCATCGAGCAAAGTTGGACCATCAAATAAATTACACACCTCCCGAACCAGGGAATGGGTCTCTTTTTCAATTCCCAATCCCGGACCGGTCACCAGAGCGGTTGCCCGGTCTAAATATTGTCTGATCTTCCCCAGTCCCTCCAGGGCCAAAGAACCGTCCGGAGTTTCCGGCAAGGGCACCCACATCACTTCCGGCACTTGGGCCACAAACGCAGCATGCAACGAATCAGGGACAGCAGCCGTAATCAGCCCCACTCCTGCTTTCAGGGCTCCTTGTGCCGCCATCATGGCTGCCCCTCCCAGGGAGCGTGAGCCAGCGAGGATGAACAAATGACCATGAGCCCGTTTATCTCCATCCACCCGTCGCAATTTTCGCAATCTCCGCAAAGCATCTGATCTCAAAACCCGGCATGCATGTCCGCGTGAATCAGCATCCCCGAAAAAATCTAAATTTAAATACCGAAGTCGCCCCACCCACTCCGCATTTGACTCCTCAAGCACAGGCTGTTTGACGATTCCCGTGCAATAGGTGAAGTCCGCCCGTAATGGATTTTCAGTGCCTTCCGCCGTTACCCCGGTCGGTAAATCCACCGCTGCCCGAACCGCGATTTTCTCGGATTGATTAATCCATTGCAAAATTTTCGGTAACGGATCCCGCAGAGGGAGTTTCGCCTGCATTCCCAGAAATCCATCCACCAGAGCACTCAATTCATTTTCCTCCACCGCTTTTTCGAGCTCTGCAACGGCATCGTCCTTTGGATCGATCACCTGAATACGCTTCTCCGCCAGCTCATTCAGTTCCCCCCAGGCTCTTTGGGTGAGCGGCCGGCAGTCATCCCATTCAGCAAGGGGCAAAATGACCGCCCGGGCAGTGGGAATGGTGCGCAAAAATCGTTTGGTCGCGATCAGGGCATCTCCTCCATTATGTCCCTTCCCAACCAGGGTCAAAATTCTTGGCCGTGGAGGAATCGTTCGCAATTCCCGCATATCCCGGAGCAGGGCATCGCCCACCCCTTCACCCGCCTTTGTCATTGCCTGCCACTCGCGTTCTTCATCTCCCTGAAAAAAATCTTTTTCAAAAGCGAGGCTTTCCTCACAGGAAAGAATCGG
>JBMYOA010000297.1:0-1925 GCA_049598825.1 Opitutales bacterium
AAGCCCTTCGAATGGAGATCCATGCGGCTATGGTCGACCGCATGGATCAAAATATTGGACGACTCATTCGAAGATTAAAAGAAACGGACAAGTTCGAAAATACCCTGATTCTTTTTCTGGTGGATAATGGAGCAAGTCACGAGAGACCTAAAAGAGGATCCAAAAACGAGAATGCAAAGTGGGGAAGTGTAGGCTCGTTTGAGGCCATTGGGCAGTCGTGGGCTAATGCAATCAACAGTCCATTCAGGAAATGGAAGGTTCAAGGTATGGAAGGTGGTATCTGTACTCCTCTGATTGCTCATTGGCCCGACGGAATCAAATTATCTAAAAATGCAATCTCAAGGGAACCATGTCATTTGATTGATTTTGTTCCAACTTTTATAGAGTTGGCAGGCAATAAAGTTTTTTATCCAAAAGACCTTCCGAAAATAGATGGGGTCAGTTTAGTTCCCACATTTCAGGGAAATAGATTAAAGAGAAAGGAACCTTTGTTTTTCCAATACGGCTCATGGCAAGTGCTTCGTCATAAGGAATGGAAACTGGTTCAGAGAAAAAAAGAGCCCTGGCAACTTTATGATTTGAGTAAGGACCGCACAGAGACTATGGATCTGGCTTTGGAATCACCGGAAAGGGCAAAGCTGATGGAAAGGAAGTGGACGGAGATGGCTAACGGGATAGGTGCAGTCGTTTATCCGTGAACTTAGTACATAGCAATTACCTGTCTTTTCTAGTAATTAATATTCTTTGTGCGTTTACTTTTGTGGGTAAAACGAATTAAACCCGATGGTACACATTAAGTCTTAAAAAAAATGATTAGATCTATCCTGTTTTCTCTTTTGGTCTTTCTTGCACTGAATTGCCAAGTTCAATCACAAAAACCTACCAAGACGGATATTCGATACAGTCAAAAGTTTGAGAGGAGTGTGCTGGATTTATGGATGGCAGAATCTAAAAAGCCCACTCCTTTGGTTGTGAATTTTCACGGAGGTGGATTTAGACAGGGAGACAAGCGTTCCTTTCAAAAAAGCTCAATGGTAAGAAAATATTTACCTGAAGGGGTTTCCTTTGCCAGTGTTAACTATCCTTTTGTTCAGCAGGTTAATGGTAATTATTCAAAGATCCTCGAGCACTGCACAGAGTCGATCCTGTTTTTGAAAAAGAATGCCAAGAAGCTAAATATCGATACCGATCGAATTTCGATAATGGGTAATTCTGCCGGTGCCCTTATCACCTGCTATTTGGGTCATGCCAAGAAATTAGGAATAAAATCTATATTTCCTATCCAGCAGCCAAAAGGAACACCACTTCTAATTCCTCTTTTCCGAGAGGATGGTCCTGCAGTTATGGTTTATAACCGCTCAGGAAAAAACGATAAAATTCATCATCCAGATTTTGCTCTTATGGTTAGAGAGAGGTGCAGGGAATTGGGAGTGGAATGTGATGCTTACGGGGTCAAGGGAACAGGATTAGACCAAGTTCCCGATAATAAGAATGTAAACGATTTGGCGATGAATTTTTTCCGTAAATCATGGAAAGAGGATGGGAGAAAAAACAAATGATACGTCGAAAATTTCTTGCTACAGGATTAACCACTACAGGTGCATTCGCTTGCCACGGCATTTCGTCTCTTTGGGGGGCAGACCAGAAGAGTATTGGGGTAAATGAGTATAATTTTAATCTGCCCAAATTCAAAAATGGGGCCCGACTTTTATTTCAGGGGGATTCGATTACTGATATGAAATGGGGCAGAAACCAAAAAGATCGGAACCATTACCTTGGGCATAGTTATGTCTTTTTGCTCGCTTCAAGACTTGGTGTGGATATGGCAGAGGCGAACCTCGAGTTTTTTAATCGCGGAGTAAGTGGAAACAAAGTTTCCGATTTACGAAAACGATGGCAAAAAGATGCCATAGAGATGAATCCTG
>JBMYOA010000298.1:0-1925 GCA_049598825.1 Opitutales bacterium
ACCAAATATTCTTTGGATAACCAGCGAGGATAACAGCATTGAGTGGGTCGGTTGCTATGGTAGCAAAAACGCTAAAACTCCAAATATTGATCAACTGGCCAAAGAAGGATTTCGTTACCTTTACTGTTTCGATAACGGAGCGGTCTGTGCCCCTACCCGTTCCTCCTGGATTACTGGCATGCATTCCATTTCCAATGGGACACAACCCATGCGCAGTGGCTTTGAAATCCCGGAATCCATTAAATTCTATAACGAACTCCTGCAAGAAGCAGGTTACTTCACCAGTAACTGCGTAAAAACAGACTACAACCTCAGAGGACCCAATGGTCGTAACCCAAAATCATTTTGGAACTACTCAGGAAAGGAGTATGCGGAAACATGGAAAAAACGGAAGAAAGACCAGCCCTTCTTTACCGTGTACAACATCGGGGAAAGCCACGAATCAAGAGCTTTTGGCGATCATAACGACGAATCAATCGATCCCCAGAAAATGATACTCGCTCCCTACCATCCGGATCTTCCTGAAATGCGGAACACTTATGCCAAATATGCCAGTGCCATATCAAAGATGGATGCATTGGTCGGACAAGCCATCGAAAACCTGAAGAATGATAATCTATATGATGACACCATTATCGTCTACAACTCGGATCATGGTGGTGTTCTCGCCCGTAGTAAAAGATTCCTTTACTCAAGCGGTATCCACTGTCCCCTGATTGTGCGAATCCCTGAAAAGTGGAAACATCTATACCCCGAAGGGAAAAAGCCTGGTTCCACCATTGACAGAATTGTCAGTTTCATTGACATGCCCAAGACCTGGCTCAGCCTGACTGGAGCCAAAGTGACGGAAAATTTTCAGGGTCGAATCTTTTTGGGCCACGATACTGAACCCGAATCCCGTTATCATTTCTCATGGAGAGAGCGTGCAGATGAACGGTTCGACAATGTGAGGGTAATGCGGGACGAACAATTCGCTTATCATAAAAACTACGCACCCTTTGCGCCCAATGGCCAATACCTTGCCTACATGCACAACATGAAAGCAACCGGGGCATGGGAAAAGTATCATCAGGCAGGAAAAACAACTGCAGTAACCGGTCGTTTTTTCAGACCCAGACCATCCGAAGAATTCTACGACAACTTCAAAGACTTCCACAATATCGACAACCAGATTGATGACCCTCTGCACCAGTCAAAAATCAAGGAATTAAAGAAAGAACTTAGAAGGCAACAATTGAAATATTTTGATTCCGGACTGATACCCGAAGAAATGAGGAATCGAATAATCAGGGAAAGGAAAACAACGGTCTATGCTTTTGTTCGGGACCCCAAACTTTATCCACTCGCAAAGTATCTCGATTATGCAGACTTTTCGCTGGAACGAAAAAAGAAAAACCTGAACACTTTGACAAACGGACTATCCGACAATGACCCAGTGATCCGTTACTGGTCGGTTGTGGGGCTTCTCCTCTTGGAACAACAAGCCAAGCCAGCTATACCCACTTTAAAGAAAGTGCTCGATGACCAGGATGAAATCCCCCCGCTGGCTGCTTGGGCAATTTTCAAAGCGGGCTCTGAAAAATTTGCCAGTAAATGGATGCTCGATGAAATACTGGAAAATCCCGAACACAAGATGCTTGCGAATGTCTTGGACTGGATGGATCAGGGGAGCTTTTCTATTCTCGCACAAATCCCCGGGGATAAACTACCGAAAAGGGGACTTCTGAAAGATGTGGTAAATCGGTACCAGGCTCGGGTCCTGAATTAATCTGAAAAATAATGGAGGAACTCGGACAGGTTAATTTGTCCATTCTCACTGACCTCAACCCCCTCTTCCCGAAGCAATTCGATCTTCCTGGCTGAACCTTCTGCATAACCTCCCACTTCGCCATTACTATTGACTACGCGGTGACAGGGAACAGTCA
>JBMYOA010000299.1:0-1914 GCA_049598825.1 Opitutales bacterium
GCGGGGCGGCTATATCTGCGGTGGCAATCCGTGAGGTTCCCGTTTTTGAATATGCCCCGTTGCGGGTAAAGCAGGCCGTGGTCGGTTTTGGACGGGCCAGTAAGGAACAAATGTCTCAGACCCTGTCCCAAATGCTTGGTTTGGGAAAACCATTACCTTTTGACCAGTCTGACGCCCTCGGGTTGGCACTCTGTCATGCCTACACCTGGCAAGGGTAGGGGGATGGGCTATTCTTTCTCTGGGGATTTACCCTTATTCTGTCTACGGCCGTCCCCCAAATATACGGGAAGGTAAAAACGGACGAATTCTGTCCGAGCCCCCCATCAATTGGATCTTCACCGTCAGGGAATCCAGCACCGAGTCGAGTGCAGATCCGGTATTAATTCCAAATTTCCCCCGGCTCAGCGGGAATTCCCCGTTCAAATAGATCACATCGCCATTTTTTCCATCATATCGTCTTCTTTCCGCCCGCAGATATTTCAAATTTACGGGTACTGCAATAGGGATGGATGTACCCTTGATGGTTAGATTTCCAACGGCATCCGCCCGCATGGTATCGCCTGTCCACTGAGTATTTCCTAAATTTGTAAGCTGGAAGGAAATCCGCGGGAATTGACTGGAATTCAGCCATTCCGGGGTGTGGGCATCTCCATTTACCTTCCCGTATCCGAAACGCAGGGTTCGCGCATCCATCAGGATTTGACCCTTGGTCTGATCCGGTTGCCGAACGGAAAAATGCAGCCTGCCCACCACTTGGGAGAAACTTCCCTTCACCCGCCCGCTACCAAACCCGGTGGCCAAATCGATATCGATCCTGTTCATCTTGCCCAACGGACTGAGGTCAAAAGTCACGGGTTCCCCATACCCACGGGGCATGAGCAAACCGATCAATAAAACCCCGATTCCCATCCAATATGTAAAGTTTCTTTTCAATCTGCCCGAAGGGTAAAGGCTGGCTTGGCTAAAGTCGAGAATTGCCGTGTCCTTTTCTTGTAAAACTTGACTTGACCTTGGAGGATTCATTAAAGAAAATGGAAATAAAGTAATATTATGAAAAGCCTGATTTGTTTCCCAATTGTATTTTTCTTTGTCTTTTTTCATTCCATTATCTTCGGGGCGATCGAAAATCAGGGAGTTATTGGAGGTCCCTTTCATGGGATTGGCCGGGATGCCTCGGGTCAGGTTCTCAATCAGGTCGGCGCCTATGCTGATTTTGCCGTTCCTACCGGGATCATTGGGGAGACTGGCAAGCGTACCCTTTCATCCAAAGATAAAACCGCCCTCACAGCCTATCTTCGCCTCGACGATGGCACCCTTACCGTTCTCCAACCAAATGAACTCGAATGGTCCAGCAGTTCCTCCGATATTTCCATTGCCGACGGTTTTGCCGAGACCACCCAGGTTACCGACAAAGCAAGAGTGAGTCTCAGTCTTTCCGCCGAAGGGTTCACCACCCGCGTTTTTATCCGCCTGGACCCGGGCGAATCGATTGCAGAGGCGATGGCCAACTCCGGTCTCACCCGTGCCCTTGCCCAATCCACCCCTGTGGAAGGTGCGGAAGGCTGGTTCTCATCCCCCTGGTTCGGAAACTTTTACAATGCCGGAAACAACTGGATCATGCATGAGAATTATGGATGGGTCCATGTCCCGGTTACCAATACACCCAACCTATGGTACTGGCACCCCAACCATGAATGGGTCTGGACGGGTCCCCAAATTCATCCCCACCTCTTTCGTAATAAAGACGGCACCTGGCTTTACTTCATGAAGGAAGCCCTTCCCCGTAAAATTCTTTACAACTACCAGACTCAGGATTTCGAAAAAGCATCCGAATAAGACAGCAAGTTCGCTTTACCTAAGAAAATAAGTCGCGGGAGCAGGATATGAATAAACAATCAATTCTGCTTCTGATCG
>JBMYOA010000300.1:0-1896 GCA_049598825.1 Opitutales bacterium
CTTTTTGCATTATCTTAGCTTGAAAAAAATTAAGTTTATTACAATAAATCGTAAGAATGCCAATCTATGAATTTCATTCTCCTGATTCGGGGAAAATCTACTCCTTCTATGCACCTTCTGTAAGTTATGCTAAACTTACTCCACTATGTCCGGATGGTGACAAAATGAAAATGGTTAAGTTGCTGTCAGGTTTTTCAATTACAGGACGCAACGAGGAAATTCCTGAAGCGGCACCTGACGCAGACCCAGATGATCCATTTGCGGGTATGGATCCAGCAAAGTCTGGTGAGTTGATGAAAGAACTGGAAAGTTCGATTGCTGGCATGGACGATGAAAATCCTGATCCCAGGCAAATGGCCACGCTTATGAGAAAAATGTGCGAATACAGTGGGGAACGAATGGATGAACCGATGGAGGAAGTTATTCGAAAGCTTGAAGAAGGGATGAATCCTGAGGAATTAGAAGATCGAATGGGAGATTTTATGGGAGATGAAAATGATGCAGGGACGGAGGAAAAGGACGGAGACGAGTCCATGCAGTCTAGGCTGAGAAAATTGCTTACTAAAACTCCCAAACGGGATCCGCAACTCTATGAATTTCGGGATTTTATTAAAAAATAGCAGGACATAGCTTTGAATCAAATAATCCGAATTTACATTTACAGCTTACTAAGTCTGTCTTTTTCTTGCTCAGAAAATCCACAGGAAGAGAAGATCGATTGGAAAGGAGACCATGATTCTTTTGAAAATTCTTTCGAAACAAAACAAGAACTTGAATCCTCTGGAGAAAGTCCGGTTCTTTATCTTAGGGGCAATAGCGAACCTTTTTCAGGAACAGTTGAAAAAAATTCCACGGACAGACTTAGCGTGGATGAATATAACGCAGGTCTTCTGGAGGGAAAAAGTGTGAGAAAGTCGGTGGACGGTTCTTGGGTTGAGGCCAATTACAGGGAAGGAAAACTCCACGGCAAAATGACCTTTTATGATAAGAATGGAGATATCCGTTCAGTGATGAACTACGAAAATGGTTCAATCTCCCCGCAGAGTATCGATTGAGTTAAGCCTTTGGAGGATTTGACCTACGAACTTTGACGAATTCTCGCGTGGCTCTTCGTTCTTTTTTAAGATTTTTCTTTTTTGAAGCCTCATTTACGAAAAGTGGAATAAAGAGAAAGAATGTACTTCCTTTTCCCTCCTCGGATACAAAGCCTATTTTGCCGTTGTGATCTTCAATGAATAACTTCGAGTTGTAGAGGCCAAAGCCGGAGCCTTTTGTCGCGTCCTTAGTCGAAAAGAATGGATCAAAGAGTTTTTCCTTAATGGAATCTGGTATTCCTTTACCATTATCGGAGATGGAGACTTCAGCACCGGTACACTCTGCAACCTCTGAATCACTTTTTTGATCCGAAATCAGGGGGCATCCCTCCTCGACCTTGCGAATCGATATAGAAATTTTACCAGTTCTACCAATTGCGTCTCTTGCATTAATGGCAAGATTTAGAATTACCTGCCTGAATCCAGTCTCTTCGACAAAAGCGGGTAACGCTTCTTTCCCAAAGTTGGTTTTTATTTTAGCACTTCTAGGAATAATGATTTCAAGGAGGTCCATTTGATCTTTTAATAGGAGCCGCAGGTCCTGAACTGCTCGATTTGCAGGTTTTTCGCGATGTAAGTCGATAATTCTTCTTACCAGTTTCTGTGCTTGCATCGCACTTTTCTTAATTTGCCCCATTCCGTTTGCCATGGGGTCGTCCTTTTCCATCATACCAAAATACAACTCACTGATTGAGAAAATTCCGGCCATCAAGTTACTGAAGTCATGGACCAAACCATTTGTCAGAGTAGCTAAGCCTTCTCGCCATACTGAATTTGATAGACGATGTTCTGCAATTGCTTG
>JBMYOA010000301.1:0-1895 GCA_049598825.1 Opitutales bacterium
AAAAACGCCAGACTGCCCTGGTTTAAAAACTAATACTTAACTTATCTAAGTATACCGACCGCTTTTCTTACAGCCTCAATCAACCTTTCTGCTTCCTCCTGTGTGTTGTAGATAGCGAAGGAGGCACGGGCTGTTGCTTCGACTCCCAATACTTTCATGAGGGGTTGGCAGCAATGATGCCCAGTACGAATGGCAATTCCTTGAGCATCTAAGAAGGTGGCCAAGTCATGAGGGTGAATACCCTCAATGGTAAAAGATAAAACTGAGGCTTTATTGCTAGTAGTCCCATGCTCAATAAAACCCTCAATTTTTGACAAACCCTTACTCGCAATTTGGTGAAGGTTATTCTCGTGTTTTACTATATCCGAGATATCAAACTGTTCTATATACTCGATAGCTTTTCCGAGACCAATTGCTCCGGCAACATTAGGAGTGCCTGCTTCGAATCTTTGCGGGGGTGGGGCGAAAGTGGTACCATCAAAACTTACCTGATCAATCATATCTCCTCCTGCCTGATAAGGAGGCATTTGTTCGAGTGATTCGCTTGATCCCAGGACAACACCAATTCCCATTGGCCCATAAATCTTATGGCCCGAAAAAGCAAAAAAGTCGCAACCTAGTTTCTGAAAATCAATCTTCTGGTGAGGGACGCTTTGTGCCCCATCAATCACAGTTTTGATACCATATTGCCGGGCCTCTGAAACAATATCTTCGATGGGGTTTACCGTTCCTAATGTGTTCGATATGGCTGTCAACGCGATCAATTTGACTTTGCCTTCGCTGAATTCCCGGGAAATCCATTCCCTGTCCAATGAACCATCCGGGAGGGTGGGGCAGATACGAATAGAGAACCCAATCTTTTGAGCGAGTATTTGCCAGGGAACAATATTCGCATGATGCTCCATTTCGCTCAAAATCATGCAGTCTCCTTTTTTCAAAACAAGGGAACCAAAAGATTGGGCTATTAAATTTAAACCTTCGGTTGCTCCACGGACAAAGATAACCTGGTTTACCGAAACATTAAACCTTTGGGCGATGGATTTTCTAGCCTGATGATATAAATTTTCCGCATCCTCGGCTAATTCGTAGATTCCTCGATGAACATTAGAATTAGAATTTGTATAATAATTGCTGATGGCATTAATCACGCAGGCCGGTTTCTGGGAAGTAGCTGCGTTGTCGAGAAAAGCAAGAGGTTTGGATCGATTGTCCCTTTGTAAAATAGGGAAATCAGACCTAATTTGATTAATGTCGAATGTACGAGAGCCCATTGTGTAAGGTATAATGCGACAGCAAGGGGAGAAAGCAAATTTAGTTTTCCAGGAAAACTTCTTGTTTCAAGTTAGCCAGGGTAGATTTAAAGGGGCTGTAAAAGACTACTTAGAAAATAATTTTGGCATCAGGTAGTGCTGCCCGTAAGTCCTTTACACCATTTTCTGAAACTTTAGATCCCCAAAGATAGATTTCTTCTAAGGTCTTAAGCCCAGATAAATCTTTCAATCCTCTATCGGTAACATTTGTCCCCGAGAGATTTAGATAGGACAGGTATTTTAGAGAAGACAGGGACTTTAAACCATTGTCTGAAACTACTGTGTTTCGAGCAGACAACCAAGTCAAGTGTTGCATCCCTCCAGCCGCACGCATCGCTGAGTCCGTCATTTTTGTACGAGAAACATCGAGCTGAGTTATGTTATTTTTGATACTACCCAGAGCTCCTAGGGCTGAGTCATCTATTTCACCTGCAAATGATGAAAACTCTGCACGGAGTAATGGGTTTCTTTCAGAAAGTTGCGTAACCAAAGCGTAGGTCTTTTGGGCAGCCTGTATTTGGGTTTTAGAAGGAACACTCACCCGTTTGGCAAGCAAATCAAGAATGGATGTCTTTGCATCGACGG
>JBMYOA010000302.1:0-1894 GCA_049598825.1 Opitutales bacterium
AAATCAATGGAGAGCAAAAGGAATTAGCCGGAAAAGGAAACGGACCGATCAATGCATTCGTACATGCACTTGAGCAGGAAGGGTTGAAGGATTTTAAGCTCACGGATTACCGGCAGCATTCAATCGGAGAAGGCTCCGCCACCGAATCCGCAGCCTATGTTCAATTGCAGACAAAAGTGGGTCGGGTCGCATACGGATGCGGAATTGATTCAAGTATCGAGAAAAGCGGGTTACTTGCCCTTGTAAGTGCGTATAACCGGACTCGATAATTAAGTGTTTTACCGAGGATTCCTTGATTTTCTTCAACGAATCCTACACTTTTTCAGTCTAAGTAAATAATCCAGCCCGAATTTCATGCCTGAACTACCACCGCCCACCCCTCAGCATCGCAGCCAACTGCGTTCATCTCTCACCCTTAAACTCGTAATTATCGGGATTCTCACCGGTGGTCTCTTAATTCTGACAATCCCTCTTTTTGTGGTGATCAACGATCGGGAGGAGCGTAGGGATGATGTGGTGGATGAGATAAGCTCAAAATGGGGTCGTGACCAGACTATCTTTGGGCCAGTCCTGACCGTACCCTATCATCACACGATAGTGAACCGATCGAGTAATGGCCGATCATCGACCACGAAAAAGACCCAATTTTTACACTTCCTGCCCGATACCCTGGAGATCAATGCCACTGTGGTTCCGGAAATGAAGTATCGTGGAATCTTTGAAACCGTGGTCTATAAATCGGTGCTCAAAATAAGGGGATCCTTTGGTGATCTTGATTGGGATCTTGCCCGGGTGGAGGAGACTGAGATTCTGAAAGAAAGAGCCTCATTGTGTATCGGCATTCCAGATGTTCGTGGAATCAGGGAGGCCACGTCGATTACTTTTCTTGGCCAAAAGCTTGAAGCCAAGCCGGGATTACCCACGCAAGAGGTATTGAGCTCAGGAATAAGCAGTCTGATAAATCTCAAAGATGACAATGGCTCGATGGTGTTTGATATCGAATTACATTTGGATGGTAGTTCGTCTCTCGCCTTTTCCCCCCTAGGCAAGACAACCAGCATCGAAATGAACTCTCCCTGGTCAGCTCCAAGCTTTGATGGAGCATTCCTCCCGCTGGAAAAAAACATTGAAACGGATGGTTTTTCTGCATTTTGGAAAGTCCTTCATTTAAACAGATCCATTCCACATGCATGGACGGGTGCTGCTCCCTCTTCCGGTGGCGGGGCGAACTGGAAAAATGGCCAATTGTTTGCCGGACCCGCGAATATATTGGGGGATTTTGCGTTTGGCGTAAAATTCTACATGCCCAACGATGTTTATCAAAAAACTACCCGCATGGCAAAATACGCCATACTCTTTCTGGTTTTTGGTTTCACTTCTTTCTTTTTCACTGAAATTCTACAGAAAGCACAGGTTCACCCCATACAATATCTGCTGATTGGTTTTGCTATTCTAGTATTTTATCTACTGCTACTTTCTCTCTCTGAACATTTTGGATTTGATCGGGCCTATCTTGTGTCAACAGCTGCGGTTGTCTTTCTGATTGGTTCTTATGCCTCGGCAATTTTATCCAGCCAGAAACTGGCAATTTCAGTAAGTGCTGTGTTATCGATCCTTTATGGTTATCTTTATGTGATCCTCCAACTGGAAAGCTATGCCCTGCTCATGGGTAGTCTTGGACTGTTTGGAGCACTGGCCCTTGCCATGTTCTTTACCCGAAAGATTGATTGGTACTCCTTAAGATTGCCAAGCACGGACTCGAAGTAATAAGTTTGCCCAAGGATGGGCGGTCAAGAAACGGGAAATACCAAGAACAAACAGTCTGAATCCCTGGAAGGGGTTTTGGAACGTATTACCTTCTACAATGAAGAAAATGGTTTCCTGATTGGTAAAT
>JBMYOA010000303.1:0-1887 GCA_049598825.1 Opitutales bacterium
ACTTTTAGTTCTTCGGCTCGATCGAGTAACCAAGGGCCCTCCGGAAAATCATCATTTCTCGGCGGTCTACCGGCTATGTCCGCAGCAGCAACCCGGACCAGGCGATCGATTCGCCCCACTTTTCTCGCCAAGCGGCGAACTGCACTATCACTCGCCTGGTCTTTGAAAAAAGTACGCGGAGTAAGATGTCTTTTAACCAATGGCACCACTTGCTCATGCAAGTCGACTTGATTGGTCAGGCGTGACAGGAATGAACGGGTAGGTTCTTCACCCAGTGGTTCATGCATCGGCGAGCGAATCCTGCCATCATCGTCAATTTTGGTGGTTGAGGGCTTTCCTAAATCATGGCAAAGAACGGCAAAACCGACGACAAGATCTTCCCAGTTGTCTCCAGTTCTCCTCTTGGCAAAAGCATTCATGCAGTGCAAAGTGTGAACCCATACATCACCCTCAGGGTGCCATTCTGGGTCCTGCTTGCATCCTATCAAGGCAGCAAGTTCGGGGAAATATCTAACCCAGTTCGTATCTTTAAGGAAATTGAGTCCATCGGAGAGGTTGTTTCCTTTTAATATTAATTTTTTCCACTCTTCGAAAATTCTTTCCGGTGCCAAATCTTCCATATTCATGGATTTACAAATCTCTACAGTTTCCGGTAACGGCGTGAGTTCAAACCGGGCAATGAATTGCATTCCGCGGAGTACTCGAAGGGGGTCTTCGCAGAATGCAGGGCCAACGTGACGAAGGATTCTGGAATTTATGTCAGAGTATCCGTCGCATGGATCCAAAAGTTGGCCTGTTAGTGGGCACAACCCCAGTGCATTAATCGTAAAGTCCCGGCGTTGTACTGCCCGCTCAAATGGAAGGTCGGGATCGATCTGGACATCAAAGCCCTTGTGTCCAGTTCCGGACTTGGTTTCAGTACGAGGGAGAGCAATCTCGATGGGGTAGCCTTTGATGCGTAGAACTCCAAATGCCTTTCCCACTTCGTCATATTTAAAATCTTTGGATAGCCATTCTTTGATCTCTTCAAGGCTGGGGCCTCTTGCTTCGAAATCGAGTTCATGAGGAGACTGATTGAGAATCAAATCACGTACTGAACCACCAACTAAAAGTAAGTTGCCACCTTTCTCTTTGAAAATAGTGGCAAGTTTTACTGCGGTTTCCAGAAGACCGGAATCCAGTTTGTCAAGCAGATCAGATCGATCTGTCATTAGTATTTAGGAAAAAATTTGGTCCTCAACGAATGCACAAATGGCATGGTATATTGGCAGGTGTAATTCCTGAATCCTTGCCACATTCTCTGCCGGGGCATTGATGGATATATTCGCAATCCCCGACAATCTTCCTCCATTAGCACCAGTAAGACCCATGGTCTTTAAGCCTAGTGCATTGGCAGTTTTGATCGCATTAATTACATTTTTTGAGTTACCGGAAGTGCTGATACCCAAAAGAATGTCATCGGGTTTCCCGAAAGCAATCACCTGCTGGGCAAACCCAAACTCAGGATTGTCGTCATTATTAAACGCGGTGTGGAATCCAATCATCGAAGGAAGCGATAGAGCAGGTAGTCCCCCATGCAGTTCACTGGAAAGCTCCGGTCCTAGCTTGTCCGCTAATTCTGGACTCAACGGCCTGTCCTTGGCGAACTGTTTGACCATTTCACCAGCGATGTGCTCACAGTCCGCACAGCTACCTCCGTTTCCGCAAAGCAACAGCTTGCCACCTGCTTTGAAACATTCGGTGATTAATTGGGCTGCGTTTCTTACCTCATTTTCCACATCCTCAAGGTTCGGGTGATTTAAAATGAGCTCGTTAATTGGGTCCATAGGTCATCTTGTAGATCAATTCTTTTGAGAAACCAATCCAATTTCCAGTTGCATGTCATAG
>JBMYOA010000304.1:0-1883 GCA_049598825.1 Opitutales bacterium
ACCAAGCACCAGAAGCAAATCCAGCCATCGCATTCAAGCAGGGATAGGACGGGTGATCTGAGCGTGCAATACCCAGCTCTTTGAAAGGTGAATCCCGTCTTGAGCCTTCAAATACGGGTTTTCCGTTAATGGAGACAAGTAGGTGGTTGTCCGCATAACCCCAAAAACGATAACGCCCGGGATTCGGTGGTATAACCTGTCCATGATACCAGACCATCCACCCAAATTCCTCTGCATAAGGAACAAGGCCCGCCCGGGTGGGGAAGGTTTTATAGCTACCCAAAATTCCTGAATAACGCAGGGGATTACCCTGGGTTAATTCTTCAAGGCAGGAACGGTTATGAAAACCAGATTGCACAAGTGGAAGAATCTGTTTTGCGATCAGATCACTCTTTTCCTTAAGTCGCGTTGTGCTTGTAGAACTTTTAAACCCAATAATCTTACCATGTAAAGATGCCTCATTCGGAGGGTAGGGTGGGGTGGAAAGTTCCGAAATTTCGGGATGAACCGAATGACTTTTCCAGTCAACCTGCCCGTCCCGTCCAAACTTTGCGAGATCCCCTTCAATCATCAATTTATCTTTCGAATCATCTTCTGACTTAACTGCAACCTGCCCTTCCAATACAAGAACCCTGGAGCCAGCCTTACTTGCTTTTACCACAAAGCTCGTGCCCAGATCAGTAATTTCTCGTTCAGGAGTTTTAACCACGAACCCGATCCCTTGTGGCGGTACCACCAATTTGATCTGTCCCTGGAGAAGATTGACTCGCTTTGAACTATTCATCTTTAGGTTTAAAGGAGCCGTCCCCAGCACATGCACTCCTGATTCGTTGTAGGCTAACTCAATAAGCCCCGAGCTAATGGTAAGCTGATCGCCAGGAAACAATTTATCACCCGAAGTTATCTTCCTCTCTCCGTTTATCTTAGCTTCCCCTTCTGTATGAATTACTTTTGCCAGAAATTGGGGAGATTCTCCTTCTTCAGATCCGATGGTGAAGAGCAGGGTAATCATTAAGAGTAAAATGGCTGCGCTTCCCCCAAAGGCCCACTTCCAAAACAATACATTGGGGAAAGATAGGACTTCTTTCTTCGATATAGTATTTCGGGCTTCAACTACACGACCTGCATCGGCCACTAAAACGGCTTGTTCAGCGATTGAACTTAATAGGTCGCGAGCGCTTCGGTCACTCTTCAGCAGTTTTTCGATCTCTAACCGTTCCTGCTTTTCCAGATTTCCATCTAGATATTTCAGCAGTTTTTCACACAAATCATCCTTCTTTTGATCTTGTTTCATTGGTTACCTCCAGGCTCCATTTTTAGCTCAACGCATTTTCTTAAAGAATTCTGAATTCGTGAGAGCCTTTTGTACACGGCATCGAGGGTTATACAAATGGAGTCAGCAATCTCTCCACAGCTCAAGCCTTCGAAATAACGTAAACGGAGTATTTTTTCTGATTTTTGCGGCAATTCTTCCATGCAATCTCGAAGTACTTCGAATCGATTTCCTTTGGGATTCAAATGATCATTTTGCCAATCCTGATGAATTAAGGTGAGGATATCTTCGTCAAAACCAACCGATTCCCTTCGATGCTTTCTAATCCAATTCAAGCTATCCCGCCGAGCAGTAATGAAGGCCCAGGAAAATAAAGCGGCTTCAGCTTCGAAATTCACATCCTTGGTTACTGCCTTAAGCACCGTATTTTGAAAGATATCTTCTGCCACATGCGCATCCTTAACCACTAACCAGGCAGCTGCTGATATCCGCTCACGAGATTGCATGAGAAAGCGAAGTATTTCTTTTTCTGAAAGAGGCATTCAACTAGTTGAACACCTATGAGTTTCAAAATCTGACATTCCAAGGAGAAAAAATTATATTTTTTTAA
>JBMYOA010000305.1:0-1874 GCA_049598825.1 Opitutales bacterium
CAGAGACTGATCTGGATGTAGTTGTTACCGTTTGTGGGCATGCTCACGAAACCTGCCCTGTCTTTCCTGCAAATTGTAAGGTGGTACACACTGGGTTTCCGGATCCTCCGAAGATGGCTAGGGAATTGGCTGAACAAGGTGAATCCGAAGAGGCTCAATTGGATTGCTACCGAAAAGTTCGTGATGAAATTAAAGAGTATATTCTTACACTGCCCGAATCTTTGGGGCAGAAATAATTTAACAAAATGAAATCCAAGTATTTTTCTGAATTCTTAGGAACGGCCTTTTTGTTTTGTACGGTGGTCGGTTCCGGCATCATGGGGGAGAACCTGAGCTCCAATGATTCCCTGACTCTTCTGGCTAATACTCTTGCCACGGTGTTTGCCCTTTATTTTTTGATTACCATCTTCGGAGATCACAGCTCACACTTTAATCCTGTGGTATCCATGGTAATGCTGGTAAGAAAAGAGATATCACCACAGGTGTGCACTGTTTTTATTATTCTCCAGATATCCGGAGCTATCCTTGGGGTGATGATTGCCAATTATATTTTTGAATTGGATCCTGTTTTATTTTCGGAAAAGCCAAGGAGTGGCACTCATTTGTTTGTCAGTGAAATACTTGCCACCTTTGGATTGCTGATGGTCATTCTTTTATCAGCCAAGGAAAAGGTGGCTGTAACAGTGGCAGCCTATATTGGAGCGGCTTATTGGTTTACCTCTTCGACTTCCTTTGCCAATCCTGCGGGAACGATCGGTAGATCCTTTTCCAATACCTTTGCCGGAATTTCCACCAATGATATTTTACACTTTTGTATGGCCCAAATTATAGGAGCTTTTCTCGCCCTTATTGTCTACAGGACATTTTTCGAATCGCAGAAGTGAGTGATTCAAAAGATCTCGAGGGAACGGAAGAAAATCCGTTCTCTACCCCTTCATTTCTTAAGGATGTTTTTATGTGTTCTCTGGTAGCTTTTGGTGGCCCGGAGGCTCACCTCGGAGTCTTTCTTGACCGTCTGGTGGTGAAGAAAAATTATCTTACCGAAAAAGCACTGATGGAGTGGATGGCTCTTTGCAGTTTTCTTCCCGGTCCCACAAGCACGCAGGTAATAACCGGTATCGGACTGGAAAGGGGAGGTCGTTCCCTTGCTTTATTAACCTTGGTGGTCTGGGCACTACCCATGATTCTGCTGATGGGATGCTTATCCTTTATTCCACAGGTATTTGGTTCTTCGAATTCCTTTCCGGTTTGGCTTGAATTTCTCGTGCCGATGGCTGCCGGTTTTGTCGCATGGGCGGCTTGGCAGATTGGCCGAAAAGTAGTGACGGATAAACTCTCGGTTGCTCTTTGGGCACAGGGATTTGCAGTTGTTTTAATGAGTGGTTCTCCCTGGGGAATACCTTTAATTCTATTATCCGGTGGAATTCTTGGAATTGTTTTAGGTGATAGCCAAAAGACCGCACCTAAAAATAATCCAAGCGGTAATTCTTTTCCGTGGGGAATTTTCACATTATTTCTAGGTATCACTTCAACTTGTTGGATCGTGATGCAGTTTTCGCCTGATTCCCTGATTGTATTATTTGAACGGTTTTACCGCTACGGATATCTGGTTTTTGGGGGAGGGCAGGTGGTGGTTCCCGTGATGCAGGGCGAATTAGTGGACCAGACTGATTTACTTACGGCAGAAGAATTTCTCTCAGGATTCGGTTTAGTCCAGGCCCTGCCGGGTCCCATGTTTTCCTTTGCCGCCTTTGCAGGAGGCTTGTCGGAGAGTAATGGAACAATAACCAGGCAAGCATTGGGTGCCTTGATTGGTGGGTTTGCAATTTTTCTTCCCGGAACTCTCCTGCTTTTTTGCGTTCATCCAATATGGG
>JBMYOA010000306.1:0-1846 GCA_049598825.1 Opitutales bacterium
ACTTAAACGGCGATGGTTTGGCGGATCTGGTTTATTTTAATCTGGATAAATCTTACCTCGAGATTCTTTATCGGACAAAAAAAGGAGTGCTGCCCCAAAATGTACGCCCGGTTCGCAAAAATCGCTGGGAGCCCGTTTTGGAAGATTCAAAATATCAAACTGAAAGAATTTTTATTACCGGAAGTATTACTGACATTACGATTGGAGATTTAAATTCTGATGATGCTCCAGATATAATTACAGCCAGTCCGGAAGACGGGGTAAGCATATACTTTAGGGAAAATAATGCTTCTTGGAGCGATGCTCTCGAAATTGAAACTGATAAAATTCGTCCCTATTCTAAAAGTCTCCAGGTAATCAATAGGCATGAACGGAACGACCTGTATATTTTTAGCGAATCGGGTTTAGAGCATATCTCTTTTGTAAACGGACAACCCCAGTACCCGGCTTCACTTTACAGGGAGGGCGACAAGCGTGCTTATGGGATCGAGTTAATTGATCTCAATGGTGATAAAATCCTCGATTGGATGTACCTAGTACCTGGTGACGATTATTCACTTAAAGTGAGGTTGGGGCAGACCGAGGGTTTTGGCCCTGAGTTGTCTTTCGATATTGCTCTCGCATCTTTCCCCACTCTTTTCAGTGATTCCTCTGCTAAGAGGAGCCAAAAGTTTTGCTCGATTGATTCCTTATCCAGGGAAGCGGTGGTTTTTTCTTTTTCATTCGAAAGGAAGGAATCATCAGCCAAACCTTTTGAGGTAATTTCGTACGATATTTTCTCGACCAGCAACAAGGACAGTTGCTGGACTACAGGGGATTTTAATAACGATGGTATCTCTGAGCTGGTCTCGGCCTCGCCGGAAAATGGAGAGGTTTTCCTCTTGGAATCGAATCGGGATGGATTTTCTGGAATAGTGGATTCTTCTCCCTCGTTGAGGGGAATAAGCCAACTTTCTTCCATCAAGCAAGGAGGTAAAACGAAGTTGCTTGTTCTAAGTGCTGAGGAAGAAGTTTTGGGTATCTCCGAATACAGAAAAGGGAATGGGTTCAGTTTTCCTTCCATGATTAAAGTGGGTGGTGTGCCTGTGGCGGCAGTGCCATCCGTTACAGGTAAACAAAAAAATGATAAAATTTTGGTACTCTGTGAAGAGGATTCAGATTTTATTCTGAAGACTTTTGAAAGTTCCGAAAATGATTCCGGTTATGAAGTTAAGAATCAGTTTAAAGTTGAGGAACTGAGGCGAGAACCCAGTTCTCTTTTTACCTGTGATTTAAATGGAGATAGCTTGGAAGATCTCTTAATTCTATCTGGTCGTGATGCACCCGTTATTTTATTGGCTGATAAACAGGGCGGGTGGAAATCTTTTGCTCAGGACTCGGTGGTTCGGAAAAGTTTTATGAAAGGAGTGGAGGTGGAGAATCTTTCAAAATTGAGTTCTCCCAATTCTCAAAAAGATAAACTGCTCGTTGCGGGTGAAGGTTTTGTTCGTGTCATTGCCTGGGAAGCAGATGAATTAAGAGTGTTGGAGCAATTTAATTCAAAAGATCAGTCCGGAGAATTAACCACGCCAATTAAAATTGATTGGGAAGGGAAGGGTACTCATGAAATCTTTGCATTTCACGAGGATGGTTACTGGGAGCGATTGTATACGGAGAAAAATGAAGCAAGCATGGCCAATCGGTGGGAAGGATCATTTCTTGTCCCAAATGAGGTAGCCACTTTGCATGTATCCGAAGGTGCAAGGATGTTAGCATTGGGTGATAGCGGATTACAGGTGATTTCACTCAAGAATTCCCAAAAACTTTCACTTGAGGTAGAAACAAGGCATCTTACTGATCTTCCCAA
>JBMYOA010000307.1:0-1844 GCA_049598825.1 Opitutales bacterium
CTGGGTCAACATTGAGATAAGGGTCAAATTTTTGTATCCGCGTGGTCAACCCTCTCTGTTCCAAAAGAGCACCCAAAGCACCTGATGTAAGTCCTTTTCCCAAAGAAGAAACGACTCCTCCTGTAATAAAAATATATTTCATATCCTAAAATCCATGAATGACATGGAAAATTTTTCATGCAATGATCTTTTGTTCACAGAGAAAAGTACTCTTGAAAATCCAAAAACAGAGGATACAACTATTAATCCAACTAATTGAAATTGCTTATACAACTAAATATTAAGACATTTTACCTCGTCATCAAAATAGATAGATTAAAAACTAATCATTATTTAAATCAAAATGTTTACTAGCTCTATTGGAAAAAAATATCTTATGGCCCTATCTGGGCTTGTTCTCATCGGTTTTGTTTTTGTGCACATGGCTGGTAACTTGCAAATTCTGATGGGGCAGGAAAAGATTAATGCCTATGCTCACGCCCTGCAGTCTCTCCCCCTGCCAATTCTATGGGGATCCCGCCTGTTTCTTCTAGCAGCAGTACTTATTCATGCGGTTACCGCATATCAATTGGTAAAAGAGAACCGCCGGGCCCGACCCAATCAAAATTACATCGAAACGACAAAGAGAGCCGGGCTTGCCTCTTTAAAGATGGGGCTTACAGGATCCATTTTGCTCGCTTTTATTATTTTTCATTTACTCCATTTTACGATCCGTACGATCTATCCTGAGTACAGTGAGATGATGACAGTAGTTGGCTCACCTGATTCCAATGAAATTCACGATGTCTATTCTATGGTCCTCGCAGGATTCCAGCACACCTGGATATCTGTCTTTTATGTTGTCGCTATGTTTTTACTTTGCGGACATTTGGCCCATGGGGTAAGCAGTGCTTTTCAGTCCCTAGGTATTCGATCCGAATCCTGGCGAGTTAAACTGGAGCTTGCAGCAAAGGCTTATGCATGGCTCATTTTTGTTGGATTTTCCATCGTCCCACTACTTGTCTTGGCCCAAAATTGGGGTATGATTGAACTATTCGATATTAACGCAGGCGGGCAAGCTCTTGCCTCAAATTGACTTACCTAAAATCCCAAACTATGAACCTCGATTCCAATATTCCAGAAGGCCCTTTAGCAGACAAGTGGGACAATCATCGCTTCTCATCTAAGCTGGTTAATCCAGCCAACAAAAGAAAATATAAAATCATTGTCGTAGGGTCAGGTTTGGCAGGAGGTTCAGCAGCGGCCACACTGGGCGAATTGGGATACAATGTTGACTGTTTTTGTTATCAGGACTCTCCGAGGCGTGCACATTCCATTGCGGCACAGGGTGGGATCAATGCGGCCAAAAATTATCAAAACGATGGAGACAGTATCCATCGACTTTTTTATGACACCGTCAAAGGTGGTGACTTCCGTTCAAGAGAGGCCAATGTTTATCGCCTCGCACAAGTAAGCACCAACATCATCGATCAGTGTGTTGCTCAAGGTGTACCATTCGCTCGTGAATACGGAGGATTATTGGCCAACCGTTCTTTTGGTGGGGCTCAAGTGAGTAGAACCTTTTACGCCCGTGGTCAAACCGGTCAACAACTTTTATTAGGTGCATACAGTGCTCTTAGTCGTCAAATCTCAGCTGGGCAGGTTAAAATGCATACCCGGGAAGAGATGTTGGATATCGTTGTTGTGGATGGACACGCCAAAGGAATCATTACCCGTAATCTTGCTACTGGAGAAACCAAGGCATGGACCGCAGACGCGGTTCTCTTGTGCACGGGTGGATATGGTAATGTTTATTATCTCTCGACCAATGCAATTGGCTGTAATGTTACGGCCACCTTTCGTGC
>JBMYOA010000308.1:0-1835 GCA_049598825.1 Opitutales bacterium
CGGAGATTACGCTTTTCCAAGAGATCAATGAGTTGGCCACAGGTTTCATCAAACCAAGTGCACATAGCATAATACTTGGCGATGGAAAGGGGAAGGCCAAGCTCTTGGTATGGTTTGAGCAATCTTTCAGGTGGGTTATGCGGGGTGTGGGGGAGAAATACGCCGTACCATAAAAAGAAGGGCTTATTTTCTTTCATCGAATGGTCCACAAAATCTTCAATGGGTTTTAATCCATCCCGGCCGATTTTAAGTCCATCATCTCCATGTCGTCCGCCTGGTTGGGGGAAACCACGGGTCATTCCATGAGTGAATCCGCCATGCTTAAAATTTCCTTCCCACCATTTTCCACTTTGGTGGCTGAGGTATCCTTGTTCACCAAGTAAATTGGGTAAGGTTTCAAATCGATCCAAATAGGAAATAAGCTGAGCCCTCTTTTGTTTGTAGTTTTCACCGTCCTTTGGAGGGTAGTTTTTAGGTGATGGATCATTTCCGGTGACACCGTGCTTATGAGCATACCGCCCATTGGCTAAAGTAACGAGTGAGGGTCTGCACAAAGCAGTGGGTACATACCCGCGTTCAAAGAGTACACTCTCCTTCGCCAGTTTATCGAGACGGGGCGTCTTGATCTGTGGATGTCCCATAAAGCCGTAATCGGTCCATGCCTGATCATCAGAAATAATGTACAGAACATTGGGAGACTTTTTAGCGGATAAAGCGAAGGCTCCGCCAAATATAAGAAGTAGGCTGATAATTTTTTTCATAAATAAAGGGCTGAATAAAGGAGGTTTATTTAAAATTTAGCGAAAGAGCTCGTGGTCAGATTTACCACCGGCAATCAGATATGCCATTAGATCAAGAATGTCTTCTTTGTCCATTGTATTGATGAGACCGGGAGGCATCATTGAAATGGAGGATGGTTCAATCGAAGTTAAGTTTTCGGCTTTTACTTTGGTGACGGTACTGGGTTTCATCATATCCGTATTTACCCAATACTCATTATTTCTCATATTCATGATTCTTCCGTTGAGTTGGGTACCGTTGGTCAGGCTAAAGACGCTGGATCCGTATTGGTCACTGATCTCCTTGCCCGGATCCACAATGGATTCGAGCAGGTCATAAGCACCAAATTTTCCTCCGACGGAGGTAAGGTCCGGACCGACGGCTCCTCCTTCACCCGCGATGCGGTGGCACGCATAACAGCTACCGGCACCGAACATTTGGCGTCCATTTTTGAAGTCTCTTTTTCCGGGAACTCCACTTGGTACCCAGGGTGCCATATCCTTCATGGTCCAATTCTTGACGAAGGTGCGTGGCTCAAAAGTAAACTGAGGGTCAGCCTGCTGAGGCTTGGTTTCGATAATCTTCTTTAAGCCTTCCGTCATTTGCCAGTCTTCCACGCTGGCAACCGCGTCCTTTTTGATACCATCGAGGTAGTTACTCAGTCGGGCACCTCCCTTGAAACTGCCTGCACGGACAAACCATTTGAAGTAGGATTCCCGAAGCATGGAGGTCCATCCGGTTTTTAAGTGACGAAGGTTTAGGGCATATCCAATCTGTTCCTCCTGTCCGGAGGCAGAGCGAAGAAGAGCCATTCCCTTTTTCGCTGCGGATGGTGCCTGAAGAAATTGCATGAGTGCCGAGAGGTCACGATTTTCCTCGGGAGTGGCTGCAGGATAAATTTTATCGAGCCACTCGATGAGTTTTTTCTTTTGTTCGGGTTGTGGCTGCCCACCACGGGTGAGGGCGAGAGTGATGGAACGGAGCAAGTCGATCCGTTGCTGCCAGTTCTTCTCGTTAGCGTAATCCAGAGTCATGGCTTTGGAAAGGACCGCACC
>JBMYOA010000309.1:0-1832 GCA_049598825.1 Opitutales bacterium
ATCGCTTGAGTATTGATAGCCGAATGAGAAATATGGCTTAAGTCCCTGTCCCCTTGTCCATCTCCCCTTGAAAACTGCCTGGATGTCATCGACGACACCGGGAAATTTTTTGGGGTCCAACCCATTGGGTGCCCCTGCCCCATAAGGTCCGGCTAGTTCCATGGCGTCGTCCGGAATGATGATCTTGCCATTTACGGAGGGGCGAAATGCTTTACCGGGAAGATTGATCAGTTCGATCAGATCATCGAGATGGGATTCGTAAACATCGCGGGGAAGGCAATCTTTTTGAATGCAAATGGATGCGGCACGTCCGACTACTTCCCCCATCATTCCGCAGGTTTTCATTACCCGTACCGTACCGAGTGCCTCGTGAGTAACGCTGATACAACGTCCTGCCATAAACAGGTTTTCAATGTTTCGGGAATAAAAGCAACGATAGGGAACAGGGTAACCGTAACTTCGGTCGACTCCCCTGCCATGTACCGCATAGGAAATAAAAGGGTTGTCCGGAAATTTTTGAGCGTACTGCTTTTTGGGGTAGTGTAAATCAATGCTCCAGGTACTGGGAACACAACCGTCTGGAAATTCCCTTTTAGAAACGATATCTTCCTCAGTCAGGATTACATCACCAAGTAAGCGTCGGGATTCTCTAGGCCCGCCAATATAGGCCACCCAGGTAAGCTTGGCATTCTTATGCTTGTCCGCTCCGTCCCGGTTCTTCATTGCATTGAACGCACCAAAGACAGCCCGTAAATTCCAGTCACGAATACCTTCGGCATCCCCCAGTGGATCCTTATCATAACCACTTTCCCAGAACCATTGACCATGAAAAGCGCGAGGGTAGGGGAAGTCCATCATATTTAGATCCAATGCCCATGGGGTTTCCGGATAGGAAACCTCGCTGGCGTCATTTGCCCATGCCCACATGTTACTCATTCCCATCCGGCCTTTCTCGGTCATGGTATGATCCGCTCCAGCCAGGAAGCCAATTGTTCCGTGACCTGTCGCATCCACAAAAAGCGGACCTGAAAATCGGGTTACCTGCCCATTGCGTACGTTAAAGGCATGCACAGCAGAAATCTTATTTCCCTGTTTCTCGACTTTGAATGCGTGATGAAACAGCTGAAGGTCGATATTCTTCTCTGCCCGTACGATGGCTTCCTTTTTGGCATCTTCAAATTCTTCATAAGTGCCCGGTGACTTTTTGGCATGATCACAAATTTCTTCGATAATTTCCCCAATTCTCGGATATTTTCCCCGGCGAATATTTCCTTTTGCCCAGACACGTACCTCGCTAGACCCGTTTCCTCCCAATACCCCGCGATCCTGAATGAGGGCGACTTTACAACCCATGCGTGCTCCTGAAATAGCTGCACCCAGACCTGAGTAGCCTCCACCAATCACGACCAGATCATACTTCTTTTCCAATGGTTTTTTTGTGATTCCTAAAAGTTCTCTCCTCCATTCCGCAAGAATATCTGAGTCATTGGGTGGGACTTCTTTATACTGTGTGAGATAGATGGCATCGCATCTTCCATTAAATCCGGTTAAATCGTGGAGGACTAAGGTGTTCTTTCCTTTTTTAAGCTGTATTTGTCCTCCGCCCTGCCAGTCCCATTCGGCCCCTCGGGTACCAAAGGTTGCTTTTGAAGATACACCATTGATAATAATTTGAAATCGACCCGGCTGTCCCTTTGCACCCCACCGTGCTACCCAGTCTTTAGTTCTGGCAAACAGCTGATAACTTCCCGCTTCCTTAACTTCGAAAGTAGTGGTTGCATCCTTAACAGGGGATCCCAGACCATGGGCCAAGAGATAGGGGGAACCCATTT
>JBMYOA010000310.1:0-1821 GCA_049598825.1 Opitutales bacterium
TTACTCCATCTACGAGTAAAACATTATGGTAACCAGTGAATCCACGGACATAGGGCGAAGATTGGCCCAGTGCAGTTTTCTGAACCATAATGGAAGGAATTCCAGATAAAGCTTCGGGCAATGATCTCGCATGCCCTTTTATGGCATCAGTTTCCAGTGTGGTAATCGACCAAGCTGTCGAATTTAGGGGTTCCGGGAAGCCACCTTTAGCAGTTACAACCATGGGCGTGAGTTCGTCAATCATCCCTGTTCTTACACTTGAAAAGGCTACAGTGGGATAGCTCCCAATCAACAGGGCAAAGACGAAACCGATATGTAGACAAAAGAGATTCAAGAGCAGAATTTTATACAAAAACTGAAAGTGATGTTCTAGCAAGAGAGGAATTATGTATCCTTCAGCTCACAAATAGTTCGGTATTAATCTTTTATCGGATGCAAGCCTAATGAAAACAAGGCAACCGAGCGTGATCAATATTGCGGATCCCCATGAGACTGCACTGGGTCCCAGGTTCGTAAGAATCCAGTAACCCAGAAAAGGGGCAGGTAAGCCTCTCATTCCGGTAAAAAATAAATGCAGACTCATGTATGTAGATTCGCTTCCTTTGGGTGCAACTTTGGTTACCCATAATGTCCAAACCATTGTGCCTCCGCCAACACCTGTTCCAATTAATGCGGATGCAAGACACAGTAAGGGGAGACTTTTGGACTGAAAGAAAAGAAAAAGACCCAATAGGAAAAAAATGCCTGCAAATGTTCTTACATAGGCTAAGTTAAACTTATCATAAGCCCGGCCCCAAATTGGGGTACTGCTAACATCTGTGACCAGCGGAACTACCATAGTAATACAAAGAATTATGGTGTTGCTGAAATTCAGTCCATAAGCCGGATTAACTAAATATTCCACACGAATCGGGATCGTCAACATGACGCCAATGCCTGTGAGCATTAACCCCGATAACATCCACAAGAAAAGCCGATCTTTAGTCGCCTGCAGAAGATTTTTGAATAAGCCTAGAGAATCTGATTCGAGTGGTTTGGATGGAATTTTTAGATGGAAGTATGCCGTACCAAGGCAAATCAGGAAGGTGCCAAAGGCAATAAGCTTAAAGAACCCGAGGTCCAAATCCAGAATTAGTCCGATGACAAGTGCGGTGGCACCCCCGGCCGCGGATGAAAGCATAAGGTTACCAGATATTCGCCCTCCTTTTTCATTAGGGCTATAATTATTAGAGTATACATGAACCATCATCGATGGTACCTGAACCGCAAGTATACAGCCAAGTAATACACAAATTACATAAAACCAAGCAGAGGGTGATATAGCGGAGATTAAAATAAAAATAGCCGTCAACGCCATCAGGGCTGAGCAGATTTTACTAACGGGCATTCTGCTCTTTCCGATAAGAATTAAAAATAGAGGGGCAAAAAGAAATCCTATAGCTCCTCCACTGGCCAGTAATGATTTTGCGGTATCGGATGCCTCGAAATATCGAATGGCAACCAGCAGACATGTGGAGGTAAAACTTGCCTCCACAATGCCATTGCAAGTATTTCTCCAGAGATCAAACTTTTGAGTTTTTGAGGCGATACCTTCTGGATAATCTTTGGTTTCGCCACTCATTACTATTTTGCTAGATCTCTGAAAATATCTAAAAACTCATCGGTAATCTTTTAAGTTAACAAGCAAAGTTATTAAGACTTCAACACTTTTTGATTACCATGCGTATTGCCAACCAAGCGTCCAAACAGAATCGAGCTCCAGTTGCACTCCATTCACTTTTTGATCGATAGGAGTTTCCCACTCCGCTGCAAGGCGATGTC
>JBMYOA010000311.1:0-1813 GCA_049598825.1 Opitutales bacterium
TTTTTTGTTATCACTCAGGCACAAACATCTGGATTTGAAGCTTTTTTCATTAGAACAATCCTTGGGACTAATGGAGCGATCCGCATATCTGACAGTTTCCAAGACATGCATGGAACAGTTAGAATGTCATCCCAGGATGGTAAAACCAAGTTCCTTTTTAATTCGAGGGAAGGAACTAGGTATACCGAAGGCGTTGAGAATCCCGCACTTTTACGCAGTGCTCTAAGTCAGTTTTCTGAAATTTCCGGTATTTCAGAAATTCTTGAGGGTAAGGCAACCCTTGCTGGGAGTTCAAGGTCACAAAACATTGAGATTCATGGCATTGTTCCCTCAGCACATATGATGGTTTCGGATATTGAAAATCAAATTATACAAGGACAACTGAAAATATTTGAGTTAGAACCTATGTCTATTCTTTTAGGAAATCGAATAGCCCAACGCTTAATGCTGCAAACTGGAGAACGAGTCACACTCAAAGGCGGCACAGGTAATATTCAACTCCGTATTGCCGGAATCTTCGAAACCGGAGTCAGCCAAATTGATAAGAACCGTGCTTATATACATCTATCCACAGCCAAAGCATTTCTTGGAAAAAGATTCTCAGGTTCAATCTTCCAATTATCTATGTTTAACCCTGAAAAAGCACCTGAAATTTCTGCACAGATTCAGGAAACAACATCTCATCGAGTTATTAGTTGGCAGGAGCGAGAGCAAGTATGGCTCGATGTGTTCAAAGCTCTTCGAATTTCATCGGCTATTACTGTTTCCAGCATTCTTTTACTCTCGGGGTTAGGAATTTTTAATGTCTTTGCAATCATGGTTATCGAAAAAACAAGGGATATTGCAATTTTACGATCCATCGGTTTTAAACCTTCAGATGTATCCGCGGTGTTCCTATGGCAGGGAGGAATTGTACTTTTTATCGGCATAATACTTGGATGCCTTGTGGGCATTTTTTCAACTTATATAATTTCCAGTATCCCTCTTAGAATTCGAGGTATTTTTTCCACCGATAGTTTCGTCGTAAAGTGGGACCCATCTCATTATTTATGGGCAGTGCTGATTGCGGTAATCTTTGTATCGATTGCCAGTTGGATTCCAGCGAGAAGGGCTGCTAAGATTGAGCCTGCTAAAATTATTCGAGAAACTTTATAGTGACTCAGGCTCATAATATATTACTAAAAGCGGAGGGACTTGAACATTCCTTTTTTGAAGGTGTTCGTAAGAATAGAGTGCTCAAAGGAGTATCGCTACAGGTTGAAGCTGGAGAGACAACCGCTGTCGTTGGACCGTCCGGTTGTGGTAAGAGTACATTACTTTACCTCTTAGGGTTACTCGATCGCCCTGAAAGTGGAAAGATATTACTCCAAGGTGCCGATGTAACTCAATCGTCTGACAAAACTAAGACTCAATTACGCAATCAATCTATTGGGTTTATTTTTCAATTTCATTTTTTAATTAAGGAACTGACCGCAATCGAAAATGTTTCACTTCCATTACGGAAATCAGGACTTAATGCAGAGGACTCAAAGGAAAAGTCTATGCTTGTGTTACAAAAACTAGGGTTGGAATCTAAGGCAACGCGTTCCGCTAATAAACTTTCAGGGGGAGAACAGCAAAGAGTCGCCATTGCAAGGGCTATGGTTAATTCGCCATCCTTAATTTTAGCTGATGAACCAACAGGAAATTTGGACAGTGAAAACTCACACAACGTTTTTGATTTACTACAGGAGCTTGCAGAAAGAGATAACCTGGGTGTACTTATCGTCACACATAATACAGATTTAGCTCTAAAAACTGACAATCTGATTCG
>JBMYOA010000312.1:0-1812 GCA_049598825.1 Opitutales bacterium
TAGCTAAGCCTTCTCGCCATACTGAATTTGATAGACGATGTTCTGCAATTGCTTGCCTGGTAATATCAATCAAAACGCCATCATAGCCCAAAATTTTGCCCTGCGAGGTAATACTCGGGGTTCGAACATCCAATAGATACAAAACTTGGTGCGTTTGAGGGAGGACGACTCTGTAGGTAAAACTAAATGTCTGACCTGATGGTTTTTGGGAATTAATTTCATTTAAGTAATGCTCTCTATCCTGCTCAAGGATTTTAGATAAAAATAACCCACTATCTCTTGAAAATTCCCGGTATTCTTCGGGAAAAAGATTACGGATTCCTTTCGAGAGGTAACTAAAAGACATATCGGGTCGCTGAGTAAAAAATATCCCCGGAAAATTACTTATATAGTCAGCCAGGCGACTTTCAGCTTTTTGCAATCTTACTAGCGTGCTGGCAATTGCTTTTGGGTTTTGCATTAAATCCCCAAGGAATGCGTCTTTTAAGGAATCATGTGGAGCTAAGCCGGTAGTTATTGAGAGAATCGAAATCTTTAGTTTTGGATATTTCTTGTGGGTTATGTGAATGCCAATGGAGCTTTTATCACCAATTCCCAGGGGTAAGAAGTATTTAACATTTTCCTTTTCTTCAATTTTAGGAATGAGTGCCCCCCATTCTTTTTCCATAGAAACCATGATCTGCCAAAAGGATTGCCCCTTGATTTTCGAGATGGATTGTCCCACCCAGTCGCAAAATTCATCTGATGCTTCCAATATGAAGCCATTTGGCTCCAATATAACTTGGCCGTTTTCGAAGTTAGGAGTCTTCACTATATCTTATTTTTACAATGAGGTAATAATCTTGGCAACCAACTTGCTCGAAAAGTGGTCCTCGAAATTCATATTTGAAACAGGTTTTTTTGGCACAAATCATGCATTGTATGAGCCATGCCAGCAGTCTTAGATAACTTATACAGTCAGGAAAACTATTTGATATCCAAAAAGCTTCTCGATGCTACACACCTAAGGCACGAAGCTTTATCCAACAACATTGCCAATGTTGAGACACCGGGCTACAAAAGACGGGATTTACCTAAAAACTTTTCTGTTGAACTAAGGCGGGCTGTTGACCGTGATGATTTCCGTCGGGTTAAAGCACTTCTTCCACGAAGTGCCGAAGATCGGCAAGCCAAGCCTGTTCGTATGGATGGCAATACTGTTCAACTAGACGAGGAAATGCTGGCAATGAATCGTAATGCTCTTAATTATGAGTATCTTACGGGAGCCGTTGGTGGTACGATCAAAACAATCAATCAGGCCATCCGTGGTCGGGTGTAGTAGGAAATTTTTACCATGAGTATGAATCTAATACCAGGAATTGAGTCTACAGGAAGTGCTTTGTCGGCTGAAAAGATTCGCCTTGAGATCATCGCTCAAAATATTGCCAACTCTAACACTACTCAGGATGCATCAGGTAATGTTTACAAGCGGAAGGAAGTCGTTTTTGAGGAGTTTATTAAAACCCCAGAACGAAGAGTTCCCGGCTATGTAGACGAGAATTTATATCAAGGTGTAAGGGTGACCGACGTCACAGATGATCAAACTCCAGGAAGAATGATTTACAATCCCGGTCATCCTCATGCAAACGAAGACGGGATGGTTGAAATGCCCAATGTGGATGTTTCCAGGGAAATGGTTGATTTGATAAGTGCTTCTAGAGCTTACGAAGCAAATTTAACCGTAGTTAAAACCTCAAGAAGAATGGCCCAACAAGCCATGGCCATTGGCAAGTAATTTTATATCGTGAACGAAATATCTGCTCTACCTAGTCT
>JBMYOA010000313.1:0-1802 GCA_049598825.1 Opitutales bacterium
TAGAGGTATCTTCCAACTAACTTAAGTTTCTCATCCTTGAGCCAGTACATGGGCATGAGTACGATTCCTCCAAAGTCGCCTTCCCGATTGGGGTTTGTCTGATCGCCATTGTCTCCAAAGGCCAGGGTGCTGTGCAGGGCCCATGGTCCGGTACCAATTCGGTTAACAAGAGACAAAGCCCATTCGTTCCCACCAGCGAGACGATCCTCTTCGGCAGAGCCATCCTGCTTGTAATAGGAAATCCAGTACTCGAGTAATTCGTAGGAACTTCCTTCCGAAAAGTCGCCCAACCAGGACCCGTAGTAAATTTTGCTGTCTTCCCAACCGCCAATGTAGTCATCATAGGTGCCGGAAAAAACCGCAGTGTCAAAAGTATGCTTGCCAGAAGTCCATTTCACCCAGGCAGCCAATGGATTGCCCTTTTCTTTGTCGTAAAGCCATAATTTATTGGCAAAGGAGGATCGTTCGAGGCAATTGATAACAGTGGAAGATCTTTGCCATTCATCTGCCATTCGACCAGTCCTTCGACCATACCCAAATTGAAGAGCATCGAGACCCTCAATTTGCCAAAACTGATCGGCATCAAAGGTGATATTCGCAGCCCGGAAAGTTTCGTGTCCCCACTGCCGGTAGTCTCCGGGGTAGGCATTTCGATCGTTGGATAATTGGCTGACCACTTTGAACTTCCAATAGGTACCGAATTTTCCGGTCAATCCCATCCAGAACCTTCTGAATTCTTCGAACGAATCGTCGAATGCCTGCCCAGTCTGGTCCGTGCCATCGATATGACCAATCTGGTGCTGATAAGAGAGGAAAAGTTCTGCCTGCTGCAGACCTGCAGAATCAGGGTTTTCATAAAATTCACCAAAATCCTTCAAGTCTTTGCAAAATTCATCACTGAGTTGGGCGAGCCCGGATACTTGCGAAAAGAGTAGACTGAAAATGTAGAGGGAAAGGGTCTGAATATTTTGGCGAAACATGATTATTTCCTAATTGCCTAAGATAGATCGGTCAATCAGCATGATGGAATGTCAGTCAAAGAATATTTTTTACATGGGCTCTTTAATCAACACTCGGGCGATAAGAAGATTTTACAAAGCCAACTTCACTGGACTTTACGTGTAACGGCCGCTCTCTGTTTTATCGGGCATGGCACCTGGGGTTTGATTACCAAATCCGGATGGTTGCCCTTTTTTGCCTCGCAAGGAATCGAGCCTGAAATTGCCTGGTCGATGCAACCTCTCATCGGAGCATTCGATATCCTGATGGCCATTCTTCTCCTGCGGGGGAGTAACCGGGCGATCTTAATTTGGATGTTCTTGTGGGCTCTTTGGACTGCCATTTTACGTCCATTAGCTGGCAATCTTGAAAAGGTTGAAATTGATGGTGAGTGGGTGGTGCAACTGGCTACCGATTCAATGCGGGTGGCTAAGATGCAAACCTGGGAATTCTGGGAGAGGGCAGGGAATTGGGGGCCTCCATTTATGCTCCTAGTGATGGGGGGTGCGTTCGCAATCACCCGAAAAGATTTATTTTCAAATTATCAGGAGCCGGAAATTAAGGAATCTACGATCAATACTGTTTTCTTTCTGAGCAAAACCTGCTTAGCCCTTTTACTGATTGGGCATGGGGGTTTCGGTTTTGCGGTGGAGAAACAAATGTTGATTAATCACTGGCAATCGATCGGGGTCGATGCGGATGTAGCTTTTATCACCCAGATTGGGTATGGGGAATTAGCCCTGGGGGTATTGATCTTTTTGGCTCCGGTTAGGCCCCTAATCTTTTTGGCCCTGTTTTGGAAA
>JBMYOA010000314.1:0-1801 GCA_049598825.1 Opitutales bacterium
ATAATTCCTACTACCCGTTCGTTTTGGGGATCTTTTATCCCGATGTTTTTGGCGAAATCAGGATGCTTCCAAACCGCTCCTGTACTCCACTTGCTCGCGATATTCTCTGACTCTAAGAGTAGCAGCAGGTTTTGACAAATGCATGAACAGGTCGCGTAATCTTCCTCGATCACCGCAGGGTTTTTACTCACTAAATCTGAAGACTTCTCTGTATGGCAGGTAATCAGGATAATGCCTGGAGCTTCTCCCCATTCCCGGGTTTTGCGGTTCCCTTTTTCCACAAGAACGGGGTCCTCACCATTACCCGCCAGAGTTTCTCCAAATAGTTTGCCCAGTTGCTGAATTTTTTCCCGGTTGAGAAGATAAAAGCGGGCAGGTTCAGTCCGGTGATGGTTGGGGGCATGCCGTGCAATATCAATCAACTTGATGATTAAATCTGTTGACGGAGGATCGGGTGAAAATTGAGCCGGCTTTCGGGTCCGCCTTCTTTGAATTATTTCGGAAAGAATGCGGGTGGATTGATTGTCCATGAAAAGTTAAATTTTTTCAAATACCACACTGACATTGGCACCGCCAAAGCCACTGCTGTTGCTCATAATCCGATTCGCCTGTATTTCGGAACTGGTTTGTAAAAGATCCAGGTGGCCAAGCTCCGGGTCCGGTTCAGTGACATTGGCGGAACCAGGAAGAAATCCCTCTTTCAGTGCCAGGCAACAAAAAGCAGCTTCCATAATGCTCGAAAGGGATAATCCATGGCCGGTCAAGGCCTTGGTGCTTGAAACTTTGACTTGCTGAGGAGCGGGGAAGACGGACTTGAGTGCTTTCATCTCAGATGCATCTCCAATGGATGTGGAGGGGGCATGGGCATTTACATAATCGATATCATTCGGTCCAATCTGGGCATCCCTTAACGCTTTGGTCATCGCATCCTGAAGTCCCCGTCCTTGCGGATGGGATATGGCCACATTGTGGCCATCCGACCCCTGACCCCAACCGAGAAAACGGGCATAAGGAGTAACCCCACGGCGTTCGGCTTCCGACTGGGTTTCCAGTACCAAACATACCGACCCTCCGGTGCCGACAAAACCATTCCTTTTTACATCAAAGGGGCGTGAAGCCTGGTTTGGGTCTGTCTCAAGGGAAAGGGCCCGCATCCCACAGAAGGGAACAATACTTTCAAAATTACAATCCTCAGCCCCCACCACCAGCATTCTTTTTTGCCTACCCAGTCTAATTTCATCAATAGCGGTGCCGAGAGCATGCCCGGAAGAAGCACAGGCAGATACGAGACCGGTGGAGGAACCCCGCACGCCAAGGGCAGCCACAAGGTTAAAAGTCAGGGTTCCTGCAATCGAAGCAACAATCGCAAGAGGATTACAGGCCATGACTCCCCGTTGGTCCATTTTTTCAAAGTGTTTATGAATGGTTCGCATGGAGCCGCCAGATGAGGTGTAGAGACCTGATTCAGGGTGCTGAATGTCTTGCTCGGAAAGGTTGGCGTCTTCGATCGCTTGTTGCAGGGCACACCATGAATAAAGAACATGCGGCGAAAAACTTCGCAGGGTAGCCCTGGGCACTCGATACTGTTGTGGGTAAATCCAATCTTCAGGATCGGATGAGTCCACCTCAAATTCCTTCACCGTACCTGCCACTTTAACAGGAGATTCATCAACTTGGAGCATGGGCGGATTTTCGATGCCATGCTTCATTTCACGAAGACTCGTCAAGACGCTAGAGCGGTCGTTTCCAATGCTCGTGATGAGCCCCATTCCGGTTATCCAAACTGGTTCCATAATTTAAA
>JBMYOA010000315.1:0-1793 GCA_049598825.1 Opitutales bacterium
GCTACTTACATCATGCCTAAAAGTCCTGATACCGCCGGTGACGAAGCTCAAAGAGTTGAGGAACTTGCCCGCCTAGGTTACCTTCGTGATTACGGGAAAGCCCTGATTTCTCCCGTTGTTGGAAACGCCAAAAGTAACAACGCCTTGACTATCGACCTGGGTAACGAAACCACCATTTCCTATGAACTGGGTACTATGAGAACCATTGGTGCCTGGACTGGAGGATTTCTCGACTTTAGTGGAACACTACACCACCGCCTCCGGGCCGCCGGATTACCCAATGCAAGGTTTGAAAAGATTGTACGGTCAGACGGATGGCAATGGGCATGGGATGGAAAAGCGGAAAATCAAATACCCAATATTTCCCCTAAAACGGTCTGGCCAGAGGACCAACTACGATACAACGGACATTTTACCTATGGGGACGAGATTGTCATTTCCTACTCCGTTCAAGGCCGCAAGGTTCTTGAAAGTCCCAAGCTTGAAAAAATTGGCGAAACTCCCGTCATTCACCATCGGCTAAGTGTTGGACCCGGGAGCAATCAACTCGAATTAGTAGTTCTGAATGACAGACCCGAAATACAGGATAAAATTGCCAAGGTCGGTGATTCCATTGCCTGGCTTCAGACAAAGAATCCGGGAATCAAATTCAGAGCCACTGAAAACGGGAAACTCGTTTTACGAATTCCGGCGAGCAAGAATAACCTCAACCTCAATATAGCCTTGGCTCATGATGAGAGTAAAAAAGTACAAACCCAAAACCCGACTCATGAGATAACCAATCTTCCAGATAAAACCAAAGGAGGGCCCAGAAGGTGGGAAACCACTCACACGCTCAAGGGTCGGTTAGCCACATCCACGTTTCAGGGCTATGTGATGGATAGCGTCACCGTACCTCTTAAGAATGCCTATAATTCCTGGATGCGCACCTCCTCCCTTGCCTTTTTCCCGGATGGTCGTCTCGCCGTTGGTACCTTGCCAGGAGATATCTGGATTGTCAGCGGAATCAATGAAGACCTGAACCAGATTACCTGGCAAAGATTTGCCGCCGGTCTCTACGAACCGCTGGGAATGAAAGTGGTCGATGGTGTCCTTACCGCCATTACCCGCGGGCGAATTGTTAAACTTCATGACTATAACAACGACGGAGAAGCAGACTTTTACGAAGCTTTCTTTAACGAGGACGAACCGGACAAAGGTTGGCATGCATACAACTTCGATCTCGAAGTTGGCAATGATGGGTCCTTTTACTACGGACGCACCGGTGGGTTCAGCGACTGGTCGGTACCTGGCGGAGTGGTCAAGGTATCTTCCGACGGAAAGACTTCCGAGGTAATTGGAGCCGGATTACGGGTCCCCAATGGAATTGGAAAACTACCGGACGGAAGAATTACGCTTGGCGATAATCAGGGAACTTATGTGCCGGCCAGCAAGATTTCGATTACCGACATCAATGCCTTTCATGGTGCCGGTTCATGGACCAAACACGGAAACAAATATGACCCCCAAAAAATCGTCCAACCCATAGTTTACATGCCTCAGGAACTGGACAGTTCATCCGGGGGACAGTTATGGGTCGAAAAAGACAAAAGACTCGGTCCGTTGAGCGGACAATATTTTCATACTTCCTACGGAAAAGCTGCCACCATGTATGTAATGATGGACAAGATCGAAAACACGGTCCAGGGTGCTGTTTACAAGCTACCTTTAAAAATGGAGTCAGGAACCATGCGTGCGGCAAGAAACCCTAAAGATGGAATGATTTATTACTCTGGTTTAACAGGCTGGCAGGC
>JBMYOA010000316.1:0-1782 GCA_049598825.1 Opitutales bacterium
GCAGGTTGGTGAAGCAGGCTCGGATTCGATCCGTCTGCTCCCGAACGGAATCCAACGAGATTGGGACCATCGCCTTCGGTCATAATGATTGCGGCACCGGCTCCATCTCCAAATAAGACGCATGTTGTACGATCTTCCCAGTCCAGTATTGACGACATCTTTTCTGCCCCGATCACGAGAGCACATTTGTAGCGACCTGAAGCAAGCATCCCGTCAGCTACATCCAGCGAATAAAGAAAGCCGGAACAGGCAGCTTCAAGGTCAAAGCAAGCAACCTTCCCCAAACCTAACTTGTGTTGCAGAATACATGCAGTGGAAGGGAATGCCATGTCTGGGGTTATTGTCGCAACGATCACAAGATCAATTTGATCCGGTTGGATTTGAGCAGCTTCAATCGCTTTTCGTGCGGCGTTTAGTGCGAGCTCACTTGTAGGCTGATCTGGTGAAGCTATTCTTCTTTCCCTAATCCCTGTACGCGTACGAATCCAATCATCTGAAGTTTCTACTTTTAGACTAAGTTCTTTATTGTCTAAGATTTTTTCAGGCACATACGAGCCAATTCCCCTGAGAATACTCGTCATAAATCCTGCAAATTTAATTTCATTTACCAGGCTTTACGCACCAACGAGTGGTTCAGGACGAAAAATTTCATTGGCTTCCTTAACATCCAGTGCCATTTGGGAAAGCATATCGTGCTGTACTAAATCAAGAGCTATTTTAACTGCCCCACTCACATGATTTCGATTGGATGATCCATGAGCCTTGATCACATTTTGAGTAAGCCCAAGTAATGGAGCACCACCAAACTGCTCAGGGTTTATTCTTTGCTTAAGACTTTTAAATGCACCTTTAGAAAGTAGGGCCCCTGTTTTACGCAAGGCATTTCGCCTAAGCTCTTCATCTAAAAAAGTACTTATTAGTTTACTGAGAGACTCGCATGCTTTGAGGACAATATTACCGACAAACCCGTCACAAACCACAACATCGACGGCATTTTCAAAAATCTGAAATCCTTCAATTAAACCGCTGTAGTTAATTATACTACCATCTATATCCTTCAGCATCTCATGAGTCTCATTGATCATTTCATTGCCCTTGCCCTCTTCAGTACCAATGGTCAGCAAACCAACCTTAGGTCTAACCAGTCCTAAGGCGACCCTGGCGTAGTTTGAGCCAAGAATTGCATTTTGGGCTATATGATAAGGCTTGGCATGCGGGTTCGCACCCGCATCCAAAAGCGTAAAGTATCTTTCCCGCCCCGGCCATATAGTACACAAAGCAGGTCTCTCAACACCCTCCAATGTGCGCAATCGAATTGTACTACCAGCCATAAGGCAACCTGTGTTGCCACAACTAAGAAGAGCTTGTGCTTCTTGTTCTTTGACACTTTGTATGGCGAGGGCCATAGAGGAATTTTTTTTTCCTTTAATTCCAGCTATGGGTTTTTCATCCATTCCCACGACCTCGGGTGCATGTCGTATTTCAACTTGCCCAGAATCAATATTTTCAAAATTAGAGGCGTGTTTTTCAATGACATCCTCTTGACCAAATAAAAGAAACCGGGTTCCTCTGGGTGAAACCTCCAAGGATTGGGAAATACCTGCTATGACTTCATTTGGGCCATGATCACTTCCCATTACATCGACTGCTAGAGTCACTTTCGCCTCGGTAGCGTCCATGCCGAAGCTATCTTAAGGTCTAGACTTCTAGATCAAGGACTTGTTTACCCCGATACTGTCCAGTTTCAGGATTTACCCGATGAGAGCGAGAAAATGTTCCGTC
>JBMYOA010000317.1:0-1758 GCA_049598825.1 Opitutales bacterium
AAAGCCCGAGTTGCATGCAGACGGACGCAGCCTACTTCCTGAACTGACCGGGAAGAAAGGCAAAGGCAGAGCTCTTTACTGGCACTACCCACACTATCATGGATCGACTTGGAGACCCGGAGCATCCATTCGCGACGGGGATTGGAAGCTTATTAAATTTTATGATTACGAAAAGGTCGAACTTTACAACCTCAAGGAAGATCCATCGGAATCAAATGATTTAGCCAAGCAAAATTCCAAAATAGCCAAAGACCTAGAATACAAACTTGTGGCCTGGCAAAAAAGGATGAATGCTAAACTACCTATGCCCAACCCGGCTTATAAAAAATAAGCTTAGGCTCCCAGAAATTGGATTGCGGAACCGCAAAGAAAAATGATCAGCCCGGTAACCGCATGCATATAATTTTCAAACTTCATGAAAAGGGAGAAACGAGAGACCCCGTAGTAAAAAAACATTACGCAAAAGAGCATGGTTAGAATCGTTGTCCCACAAAATGCTGAAACAACCAGCAGCGAGGACAAAATTTCACTATTACCAGAGCCCAGTGACATCAACGGGATGAGAGGCTCACAGGGTCCCAGAATAAAAAATATAAACAGGGCAAAAGGAGTACATCTGGAAAAACTGGTTGTCTGTGCTTCCATCTGCTTCGCTACTTTATTTAACCTGCTTCTACGAATCGCCCATCTTGTCCCCCAGGCAAAATAGATTGCACCAAATAGCAAAAGGAACCAACCGGCAAAATTTCCTCGAAAGCTTTGAACGGTCTCAATACTAAAAAAAGCTAACCCAAGAAGGAAAACCAAAGAACCTACGAGAATGGTACCCAGCACATGACTAAAACCGCAAAATGCAGTGTAGGTTGCGGTCTTAGGTCCACTCCAGCCATTTGTTTTGGCCATGGCCACGAGTGGCAGGTAATGATCAGGACCAAGAATGGTGTGGATAAATCCAACGGATGCGGCACTACTGGCAATAAGAAGGGTTTCTGGAATCATAATAAAAAATGCATTATTTAATCAGTACCGGCGGAAACTTGTGGGTAATCGACCAATCGCCTTGTAAAGGATCTCTCGAATTTCCCTCATTGCTTTTCTAAACTCATAGGGATCCCCGGCCAGAACTTTCACCATCCATCCCGCCTTGTGGTGCATGGCAGTCGATCCGACAATTAGATTTTCGTTTTTCATCTCGTGAATTTCCTGCCGGCCAAGAAGCTCATTTGATACCTTTGGGGAAACCAAATAAAAGCATCCGTAAAATGGAGTAGGAAACGAATTCCTCCATGGATTTACTGATTCATTTTCTGGTTCCAAGGTGAATGATTCTAAGAGAACGAGTTTCTTATTTTTTTGAATTCTTAATCGGTTGGAAAATTTCTTAAATAGAAAGGATTCACCATGGGCAATCCGGCCAGGGAGCATTTTCTCCACAAACAAGACTTCGGCCTCTTCGCCAACCTCCACCAAAGTCCTTTGCTCTAGGGAGGTCGATTTTTGCAGAATTAATGAACCCGGATTAAATTCCAAAAAAGAATCATCATGAACCCTGAACTTTTGATCAACCTTTGCCACTCCGGATCGCATATAGTGAGAGCGAGTAGCACCCGGAGTGGTTACAACCATGGATGCCCGGTCTGATACTTCTATATCGCATACCATACGATCCCCCGACAACAGACCGGCCGTTGGGCAGGATAAGTTGATTAATAATGAACCCGTATCCTCATCATAGTAAGGCTTACTTAGATGAACGGG
>JBMYOA010000318.1:0-1757 GCA_049598825.1 Opitutales bacterium
TGGTGCATTGGAACCTCGATAAATAATTGATCCATATCCAACCCAACATTGTAAGGATTCCACAGTGCAACAGAGGGATACATTGCCAAAGCAAGATAACCATCATCCGTAATTGTTGGGACCTGTGAATATTTCACCTCCACTAGCACGGGTTGGACTGGGTGACTTCTTGGCCCAGGTTTTTTATCCAGAGTTCTGAAATAATTTAAGCGAGTACTGATTGCCGTGTTTTTAGGCATATTCATCTGATTCCAAAATGGGTTTTTACTACTAGGGGGCTGTCCATCTGAACTATTAAATAATACATAGTTGTCACCCGTAACTCGAGGGAGACGATCGGCGGAATGATTGGCAATCGAAGAACCCGATGAGACTACCTTAGTGTAAAGATTATGAAATGAACCAAGCGTCCTCCAGAGGGGGCCAGCGAGAATGGCATTGTAATCATTAACGGATTCCGTCGCAGCAGTATCATTCCATTGATTTGCTTTGGCATTGGGTCCCATAGGGACACTTTTAAGGTAATGAACACGGTCTTTGAAAATAAATCCCACAAAATCAGTTATCCAATTAAGAGTTGATTGCTCTAACGATTCATCCCAATTTTCAGAATTCGCAAACGCATGACTTAAGTCTCTCTTAAGACCCCCTGTACGCGTATCTGATAACACTCCATAGGAGGATGTAGTAATTGAATGGTAGTTTGCCGCTATCTTATTCTTCTTAAATACCTCTTCACCTTCCAGGACTTCATCTTTTTCCAATAGACTCAGGCTAATATGTTTGGCTGTGTGAAAAGTATTCTGAGGAGAAGAATCAAAATTTAAACCAAAAGATCCTTCTGCGATATTTGGTTCCTGTGCAACTGTAACTCTTGCTTCACGATCCTCTGGAGTGGTGGATTCTTTTTTGCGATCATTGATATTAAATTTTGTTTTTATACCCTCATCACCAACCCAGTATGCATAAGCTCCATGTGTAGTAAGGGGATCAGTATTTGAAGAAGACGATTGCACTCTAGTTTTTTTAACCTTAACCGGCTCACTTTTGAGATGGTTCTTCCAAGATTCAGGCTCACTTTCATTGTAAGTTGCCCCCAATAAGGGTGCTTTTAACATCCATACTGTATCTTCGGACTCCTCAGGATCAGGCAAATCATTTAAGGGATGGTCATAATGAGAAGTAATTTTGTTAAGCGATTGTTTATAATCTTCCCAGGCATTGGCGGCTTGTCCGTAAACTCCACCTTTGAGTAGCGATCGTTGGTCCAATTCAATTCCGTCCGGAATTTCAACATATTCTTGCACTAAATCACCTTGCTTATGAACCAACTGCCTACTCCAGCCTTCGTTACCACTAACCAACCAAGCAACTTCGATAGCAGGATGCGGATCGTATTCAGAATCTATCAAGGCCATCGAACTAATCGAATCTGCGGTTTCCAAATTTTTCGGAAGAGGTTTTCCTGCACGATGCTCATCCGAAGCACCTTTTCTCCTGGCTCGGTGCTTCCATACCCCAGTCCAATATCTTTGCCCAAACGGAACTACATCCACTTGACCGTTTTCATTCAGATCAATGGCTTGGTTAAGAGGAACGGATGAAGAAAGATCGACCGAGCCGTCTTCGCTGTAAACTTGATTTTCGTATTTACTGGAAGATTCAATTCTTTCGTCCAAAAGATCTGCGGTTGCGGAAACACGGGTATCTGGACCGAGGTGTTTTTGTAATTCTCCGATGGCAACCATCATACCCAT
>JBMYOA010000319.1:0-1755 GCA_049598825.1 Opitutales bacterium
ACCATCTACACTGAAAGAAAATTCAAAGACTTCTCTGTAAAACTCGAATTCAAACTTCCTGCAGGAGGAAATAATGGCTTGGCTATCCGGTACCCAGGAAAAGGAAATGCAGCTTATCATGGAATGTGCGAGCTTCAGGTGCTGGACAATACCCACCCTCGTTATGCCAAACTCGACCCGAGGCAGTTTCATGGATCTGCTTACGGCATTGCAGCTGCAAAGAAAGGATTTCTAAAAAAAGTAGGAGAGTGGAATGAACAGGAAGTGATCGTTCGAGGTTCCACAATAACTGTTTTTCTTAATGATGAGATTATACTAGATGCGGATGTATCGAAGGTTAAGACTTTCATGGCCGACAAGCAACATCCTGGTCTTTCCTTAAAAGAAGGACATTTTGGTTTCGCCGGCCATAATGACCCTGTTGCTTTTCGGAATATCCGCATTAAGGAACTGCACTAATCAATTCATGCAATTTGCTAATTAAGTAAGAGTATTCCTATTCTGCATTTGCATGCAGTAACATACGAATAAGCATCACTTCGCTGGCAAAAAAAACCATGGTCACGAAACAGGAAACCCAAAAGATTTTCCTGTATAACTGATAATTCCGTCCGAAAAAAATCATAGGTAGTAAACCTAAGCGCAGTAGGCATAGGCTATTTACCGCGACAAGTATCCATCCAATGTAATATTGCCAAGTGGGCATGAATGTTTTTCCTGACTGTTCAGTCATTTGGCAATTAAAATGGAATCGAGATAGCTCAAAACCTCAATTTCTTTGTCATGGAGCTTAAAAAAGTACATACCATTCCATTCTTGTGAAAATTTTCCATGACATACAAAAATCTTGCGACCAAAGACTTAAGGAAATGGGATATCAGGCAGAAAGCTATCTTCTTCCTGGGGGGATCGGGATTAAATTTAAGGACCACCCAATTCATAATCTTCATGAATTACAAACTCTTCCTATAATTGAATGTGATCTGTCTGAACTGGAAAGCTTTGATCTCAACTGCTTAAATCGGGAGAAAATTTCATCTCTCATTTTACCTGATAAAAGTAAATTACCTTTTTCAGAATTAAACTCATTCAGGCTGACGAGATTAAAAGCAACCAAAGCTAGTTCTTCTGACTTTGGATCCTTATCGGAGCATCCATTAGAAATTCTTGAGCTTCCTGATGCCTTAATCGAAGACATAATCTTTTGCAAAAACATGCCTTTACGAAAACTGGATCTTGCCGGCACACAGATAAGGCAAGTTCCTATATTAAGAAATGCCAAGATTACCAACTTAAATCTCTTTAAGACCAATATTGAAGAGATTAGTGACCTTGATTGCGAAGCACTGGAGGAAATTGTGCTCTCCGGTTCACCTATCAAAAGCATTACATTTCTTGCGGACGCGAAAAAATTACTCAAAGTAGAAATCCGGGCAACGCATGTAAGTGATTTATCTCCCTTAACCAACACTTCTATCAAGGAGCTTCATCTTCCTGGCTCGAAGGTGAAATCCATCGATTGTTTAGCCTACTTACCCATCGAAACCCTAAATATCATTGGTCTTGAATTGGAGGATATTAATTGCCTATCAACCTTACCACTTAAGTCTCTTTCTTTATCACCAGAGCTTTTAAAAAGTGACGATTATGAATTCATCGCAAATCTTAAAATTCCTTTTCTTCGAGGCCCAGCCGATTCACCTGAACAGACCGCAGAGGAATTCTTTCAAAAACACATCAATTCAGTAACCATGG
>JBMYOA010000320.1:0-1749 GCA_049598825.1 Opitutales bacterium
TTTCCCCTCTTTTGCTTCGATGGAAGATATGGACAGGGGCGGGCCGTAATTTCTTTCCAGGATATGGTGGCGTGATACTGCAAACCCGGATCTGTTCTCTCCATCAGTTATCCGAATGGTGACACTACGACCGGTCGGGTGGTGATTGAGCATGAAGATTCCGGCTGGCAGATCGGCAATTTCGATCAGACCGGGAAGGGTGCTTATTTTGTCTGAATGATCGACGAAAAAGGAATTGGCTCTTAATTCAAATAGGGAGAATTCATTGACTGGAAAACGGTTGCCCAGGCGTGGAAACGGTAAGGTCACAGAATCGCCCCGCACGGCATGGATGAGGGTTGGTAGGTAGGAACGCCCAACCGCATGTTTTTCAAGTTCCCACTTTTGGGTATTCGGGGTACTTACCTGTAACCATTGAATATTGGGAAGGAAGCCAAGCTGGATACGACCCGTTTCATCCGTCTTAAGGGTATGATTCCGGGTCCGTCGAAAATCCACATGTTTAAAACTGAAGGGGACAGAATAGTCGACGAAGGGTTCTCCATTTTTGCCGCGGACTTCCAGGACAAATCCATTCGATGAACGATGAAGAAGAGGGCTCGCAGTCTGAGTACCCTGATCTATTCCATTGATGGAGATGGAAAAATTGTCCCTCAGGTTTACCTTCTTTGATCCACTTAGACTCTCAACTTTGGCCTCCACAAATGTTTCTATTCGGTGAGTTCTTTCCGGAACCCGAAATTCATGAGCAAATTCCTCCCGCGGATCGAGTTTGTCGATGGGTACTTCCATTCGGGTCGGTTGGTTATCATGATCGTAGGAGGTGATCACCAGTTGGATTTCTTCCAGTAATTTCAAGGAAGTGGGATATCCATTCAGGCGAAGGGTTGGACGAACCAATAGGGTGGTATTTTCTCCGCTCCTGAGGGATTCGCGATCCATATGAAATCCGACCTGAAGCCTGTAGTTTTCACCCAAGTGGTTAAAGCGGGCAAGGCTTGCAAAATCTCCGTCCCGTAGAATGACGGTTCGTTGGCCTGGATTGTTGCTGAAAGGAATCAGGATGACTCCGTCTTTGTGGGCATACTCCTTATCATTGAACCAGAGCGTGGCCTTATCGCAGATTTGGTTCTTCTCATCGAGTATCCGGAATTCATGACCGGCCGGACCAATCTTTTCAAGCAGGCGAAGGGTTCCTTTCCGGATCAGGGCACGGCTGGAAATTCCATTTCCAATAAATTCGACGACATACACGCCTCTCTTTTTTAGATTGGGAAAAGAGACTGACCGTAAATTTCTGCGGATGGGTGGAAGATCGCTCTCGATCACCCGCTCACGGGTGGCGGTAAGACCGTCCAATTCAATCGCGGTGCTTACCTCCTGTCTGTTTTTCATGTAGTAATTGAAGGCATTGATCTCAAATTCCTTGATCATCAATTTATCAATGTTTTTGGCCCAAAGCTTGAGGTTTACCTTATCGTTGGGAGCAAAACTTTGCTTGTTCTGATGAGCGAAGGATAAATCGATTCTTTCCCTTAAATTCTTGAGCTGACTGGTGGATAGCATCGAGTACCATTTCTCGGCATCTCCCTTTCCGGCGGTCAGCTTGGCCTCTGCAAAAATGGGTTTGAGGAATTCATCGGTTAAATATTTTGAAAATGAATCAAAGTTTGCATCTGAGTCGAAAAAATGAAGAAGCATCGAACGAACAAGGGGAGTCTCCTGACGGATGGGAGCGTAGCATCCAAA
>JBMYOA010000321.1:0-1721 GCA_049598825.1 Opitutales bacterium
AAATTGGGGAAGTTTTTGATCGTGACATCTCTTTGCATCAGTTATGAAAGAGACTTTGAAAGTAAGCATTATATTTTGATGGAAAAAGACAATTCAGGCAAACCAAAACCCACAATTCTCACCTGTGCGCAACCCACTGGGGTCCTTACTCTAGGAAATTATTTAGGTGCTGTACGGAATTGGTCTGAGATGCTCGATAACCATGATTGTTACTTTGGTATTGTCGACCTGCATGCCATAACCACCCCTTCCGAGCCTGCCGTTCTTCGCCAAAATGTATTCCAATGTGTCGCCCAATACATCGCATGTGGACTGGATCCTCAGAAATGTCATCAATTTGTACAATCCCATGTCATGGGACATACTGAACTGGCCTGGGTGCTTACCTGCATAACCCCCATTGGTGAGCTTCAGCGAATGACCCAATTTAAGGATAAAGCAGCCAAACTCGGGTTCAAGGTTTCAGAAAATACCGAGGGAGATGATTTAAAATTTGAACATCAGGGTGCCCGGGCTCAAGCTTCCATCAACGCAGGATTGCTCTGCTATCCCGTGCTTATGGCTGCGGACATTCTATTGTACAATGCCAACCTTGTACCGGTCGGTGAAGACCAGCGCCAACACCTGGAACTCTGCCGCGACCTTGCCCAACGTTTTAATCACCAATACTCGGAAACCTTTGTCATTCCGGAACCCTACATTCCAAAACAAGGGGCCAAAATCATGTCCTTGGCAGACCCCTCGCGCAAAATGTCCAAATCTGACGACAATGAAAGGGCTACTCTTTACATCCTGGACGAACCCGACCGGATCCGCAAAAAAATTGCTTCTGCGGTCACCGACTCAGGATCTGAAATCAAAGCCACTCCTGAAAAATCCGGGGTCACCAACCTGCTTACGATTCACTCTGCATTGTCCGGAAAATCAATTCCTGACTTGGAGGAACATTTTTCCGGCAAAGGCTACGGCGAACTCAAATCCGAACTTACCGAAATCATTACTGAGTCCCTCTCTCCAGTAAGAACTAAGTATAAGGAATTGATTGAAGACAAATCCTACCTCAAATCTGTGCTGGCCGAAGGAGCCGGGGCCGCCCAAAAACGAGCCTATAAAATTCTTACAAAAGTTTACCGGAAAGTCGGATTCCCGGATCGCGAACGGAATTGAGTACTCTTCAAAATCTTCATTTTTCGCTTGGTTCTTTTTGATATTTCGATCATGTAATTCCTTGGCGGATATTATTTTGTGATGGATTTTGAAGAACGAGATGACGAACAGGAAGGTTTGCCCAAATGGCCATTCCTTGCCTCTGCCCTTTTTATACTTAGCGGAGCCCTAGGCTTTGCCTATTATCACTACCACTTTTCCGGTCAGCTTGAAGTTTGGCAACTCCTTGTGTGTATTTTGGCATCAGGTACGGCATCGCTACTCATTTTCATGCCGTTTCTTTTGGAACGCTCCCTGCAACTTTGTCTGCAAACAGCCAACCGCAAGGACGATGAACTGTTCCGTAAGGTATATTTTGATTTAAAAGAAGTTGGCAATAATCTCGAGACACTTGCCGTAAAAGTAGACAAAGTTCCCACTCTGGTTGACAAAATTGTCTCCGATTCCACCAAGGATCTCACCCAACTTGCTGAATTATCCGAAGCCCTTACCGAGACCAAAGAGGAACTCGCCCTCAAACTTTCAAACCTTGAGGAATTAGCCACGCAGGAACC
>JBMYOA010000322.1:0-1709 GCA_049598825.1 Opitutales bacterium
CCGTCCACACTTGGTAAGCTGAAACTGTGGATGATCAAATGATAATAGTAGTGATTGGTGGCGGTGCTGCCGGCTTTTTTGCAGCCATTTCAGCCGCTGAGCAAAATCCACAGGCAAAAGTCCATATTTTAGAGGCTGGAAACCGGGTGCTACGAAAAGTTAAGATTTCTGGAGGTGGCCGTTGCAATCTGACTCATCATTGCTTCGATCCTAAATTGCTCAGTACGCACTACCCGCGGGGTGAACGCGAACTCCGGGGGGCCTTTCACCGGTGGCAACCCCAAGATACGATCGAGTGGTTTGAGAGGGAAGGTGTAAAAACCAAGACTGAGCCGGATGGTCGGATGTTTCCTGTGACTGACCGATCCCAGACTGTAATCGACTGCCTTCAAAACCGTGCCCGAAAACTTGGTATCGAAGTAAAACTAGGCTGCAGGCTCGAATCCATCAAAAGAGACTCTCATAATTGGCTACTTTCTCTATCTGGAGATCAATCAATCATCGCCGACAAAATCTGCCTCGCACTTGGATCGCTCAAGGAATCTAATATCCTGGCCCAGCTTCGCGAACTGGGACATACCATCGATCCCCTCCTCCCCTCTCTTTTCGCTTTTAATCTGGAGGACCATCCAATGAAAGATCTTTCCGGACTTTCCGTACAGATGGCACAAGTGCAAACCCTGCCATTCGGGAAACCACAATCTGGCCCCCTGCTAATTACCCATCGAGGCTTCAGCGGACCGGCAATCCTCAAAGCCTCTGCCTGGGATGCCAAGGAATTGGCCAAATTGAATTATAAGTTTGAAGTTGCTGTAAACTGGATACCGTCCTTCTCCACGGCTGCACTTCAAGATATGTTCAGCAAATTTCGTACAGAGTGCCCCACTCAACGGGTAATGCAAAACCCCTTTGCCGAAATACCCAAGAGACTCTGGCACCGATTTGTTTCGCTCTCACAGATTGAAGAAAATACCACCTGGGCACATCTTAGCCGTGAACAGAGGCTTAATTTGCAAAAGCATCTCACCGATTTCCGTCTCCCAGTGAATGGCAAAACCACCAACAAGGATGAATTCGTAACCTGCGGAGGAGTCTGCCTAAAAGAAGTCGATTTCCGCACCATGGAGAGTAAAAAACAAACTGGACTTTTTTTTGCCGGCGAATGCCTGAACCTGGACGGAATCACGGGGGGATTTAACTTCCAGGCAGCCTGGACGACCGGACGGATTGCAGGAGAAGAGATGGGGAAATCAGTTAAAAAAACCACTTCGGCTTGAAAGAAAGCAGACCTGGATATTAAATGCTAATTAAATGAATATTAAAGAATTCAAACACACCCTTTCGAATCTTTGCGAACTTACCTTCGTCTTACCAAACGGTAGCCATGTGGCCCCTCATTTCCATCTCACGGAGGTCGGGGAAATTACCAAAAATTACGTCGATTGCGGAGGAACTATCCGAAACGAGAAAGTAGCAAACTTTCAATTATGGGCAGCCGATGATTATGATCATCGATTGGAGCCAGAAAAAGTGATTGAAATCATTTCGATGGCTGAAAAGCAAATCGGGTTGGAAAATCTTGAAGTCGAAGTTGAATACCAATCGGAAACCATCGGCAAGTATGGCCTGGATTTTGACGGAAAAAGGTTTCTCCTCACGGCCACTCAGACGGATTGTCTCGCCAAGGAAAAATGCGGTATCCCTGAAGC
>JBMYOA010000323.1:0-1708 GCA_049598825.1 Opitutales bacterium
CCCCGAAGTCGAAAAGTTCCACTCAATTGGATTTCTTTTACCCACTGCTCCGTATTCTTCTGCAGGTTTTCTAGGCTTTGCCCTTCCATGTCGGGAGATCCATAACTGCTCAATGCGAGTGTGACCAAACCAAGGACTGTGGTTTGTACCATGAACAATCTGTTTATGTTTTTAAAAATTGTAGTGAGACAGGTTAGTTTTGTAGGGAGACGGGTTAGAAAGTCTCTGACTCGATGAGGTTGCCATCCTTATCCCATGTTGATTTCAACACTGGCTTACCACCTTTAAAACTAGTTTCTGTCCGCACTGAACCAGACCGGAAGTATACCTTGTCACTGATCTGCTTGCCGTTGATGTGTTGTTTTTCCCAATTTAGGCGCCCCGCAGCCGCGGAGGACAAACCGATCGACCGACCATGAAGTTTGCCGTTCAAGTAAGGTTCTTCTGATAATATTGAACCATCATTATAAAATAGGGTTTTCTTACCATGCAATTTGCCGTTCAAGAAACGAGATTCCCAGCCCAGTGATCCTTTGCGTTTTGGTGAAACCCCGACACCTGTAAAAGGCTCATCCTCGTCCTTGGCGTAGGCAATACGTTCTTTGTTTGCCCCCTCGCGAAAGGTAAGATCATCGTATGGATGTTTCCGTTCAGGAGCAAAACGCTCGTTGTCAAAGGTTAGGTCATAATCAGGGTTTCCCTTATCAAGGTCTGTCATCTCGACAGGCATTCCCAAGCGAAGTCCGACCCATGCTTGCTGATCTCCTTTTTGGATGAGAGCGGAGGGTTGGGATTTGGATGTGTCCAGTTCGATGAGTTTATAACCAGATGAAAATTTTCCTTCCTCCACCCAAAAATTCCCTACGGGCGTTACCAGCGAAGCAAAACCTTTTCCCCGGAGTCGAAAAGTGCCACTCAACTGAACATTGCTCAACCAATCAGGGCTTTTGTACTGCTCATCTACCTCTACACCCCGGGGTTTGTGAACGGGATAGGTCTCCTCTTTTACCAGGTTGCCCGCTTCATCCCATTCCATTCGTAAAATTACACCACCGTATTTGTAGTCGATTTCTCTGATTTTCGAACCGTCCTTGCGGTATTCGATTATTTTGCCATTCCATTTTTTAAGCCTTGTGCCGTCTTTAAGTTTGTAGGCCATCATAGACCGGTACGAATTTTCAGAACCGGGTCTCCTAAGGCCGTCCTTGAGGATATTCATATCTTCCGGGGCGATTGATTCGAGTTTTTGAATATTTAAAAAGGAGCCTTGAAATTTCGCCAGTTCACCAGCCACCCCACTATCCATTGACTTGACATAGTTAAGGTTCAGGTCGCCAGTACACTTGGCCAGTTCGCGGGCCACCTCTTTGGTAACCGAAGTCAGACCATCGAGACTAATGCCTTTTTTTGGAATTTTTGTATCCGGCCAGTAGTACCAACCAGGTCGTTGCGTCGTCAGTTCATTAGCCACTTCCTTGGAAATCGAAGTCAGGCCATCAAGTAAGATTCGCTGACCCTTATAATAAGACAATTCCCTGGCAACATCTCGATCAATCGAGGTCAGCCACTTCAGGTCTAGTTCATATTGCTTGCCATTGCTTGCATTCGCCTTAGCGACCAGTTCGGCAGCCTCCTGCACAGTCAATGTACCGCTTTTCTTTTGATTGCCAGGTAAATCCTCAGCCAGGCATAGGCCGTGAGCAATAAT
>JBMYOA010000324.1:0-1695 GCA_049598825.1 Opitutales bacterium
CTTCGTCGACCGATGGAGTAGGTAATTTCATCGGATACTTTAGCGGGCATGTGAAGCTGGAGGGTGTGCTTATCCACGACTTTTTCGATATCGTAGACATAGGAGTTCGGGTGTCCGAGGGACAAGTCGTCATAGGAGAGATCATTGACCCCAGCCTGAGGGGTATTCCAATGAACATGCAGGTTGAGCATCTCGTCCAATGGAAGCTTGGTGAAATCCGTTTTCTTATCGATCAGGAGCTTACTTCCCTTTTTCATTTTTGCCCGGGCAAAGTGGACGGGATGATTAAAAGCAGTAGGATTCGCCCAGCCGAGATAATTATAAAAGGCATGGGTTCCGATGTCGCGGAAGACCGCCCGTCGGTCACGCCGACCTGCCGTGGCTGCACCCCAGATATCATTTACCAGTTCATGGTCGTCGAAAGTGAAAAAACTGGGAACATTCCGGTGCCATTGGGAAAGCGAGATTCCCCGGCTGAGATAAAGTTTATAGTTTTCCCAGACCCCCACCACTGTAGGCATCAGATTGACCACCGGGGGCAGGGCATCAATTCCCGCACGCAGTCTCCATGCTTCGACCGGATATTCACGGAGTTCCTCGTAGAGCCAGTCCCCATTCATGATATGGAAATTGGTTTTGTGTGCCCAGTCGCGGTTCAGGTTCTCATAAGTTTTGGCCCGGTGCCCATTTCCATGGATTGGGTTTTGATTGGCACAGGATCCGATTTGAAAGCGAAAGTTGAACAGTCCCTTGGGGTTATGCTCAGCGTTCCGGGTGTATTCAGCATTGGGCAAGGTAAGAAACGAGCCGGGTAGACCATGGGGGCGGTCCTTAATATGTATTTGATAATGATAGGTCTGATCAGGCTTCAGGTTTCGAAGAATGGCATAACCGGTGTTATCATTGGAAATACGGGTGGTGGTTGGCTCGGATACTTGGTCAAGTTTTCCCTCGACTGTTCCATATCGAACGGAGAATTCTCCAGGATCGGAAGTTCTTCCCCATACCCGTACTGAATCAGAAGTGGGATTACCCAGCATCGGACCGTGCGTTAACCGCATCGGGTCACGGGCGGCTTGTATTCCAAGAGTGAGTGAAAGAAAAGCAAGGTATGATAGAAGATGTCGCATAATATGATATCTATTTTTGTAGGTGGGTAATTAAAAAGCTGGTGGTGTCCTGGTGTTTCGTTTTCGGTCCGTTCGGGTAGTAAAGTTCACAGGGAACTCCATTTGCTTGGCAATGTTCCTGAAGTTTGAGCCCAAAATTGGAGGTATGGGTTGGGTCTCTCTGTACTTCGCCAATCGCAGGTGGTGTCTTGTATTCAAGAAAAACCGGAGGATCGTCCTTGGTTACATTTGCATAGGGTGAGTATTCCTTGATCCATGGCAGGATTTTTTGGCGATTTTGAAGAAACTTGTCGAAAGGGTGCAATCCAAAGGCATGTCCACCATACTTGCTGTTGGGTGTCCATTCTTTCATTTGTTTTGGGTCGAGTGTCGTCTGTGCTCCGATCACGGCAGCACATTGTAACCTGCTGGACTCACGCAGTACAGGATCCTTGCTTTTGGGATTGGCAAGATCATCATGAAAAGCGAGCCACAGACTGGAGCAAGCCCCGGCTGACCCCCCCGCCGCTCCGATGCGGGTTTTATCAATATTCCATTCTTTGGCTTTACTCCGAATGAATTGAAG
>JBMYOA010000325.1:0-1692 GCA_049598825.1 Opitutales bacterium
GGTTACAGTTCCCGCATCTTCATCTCCCCAGAATAGAGTAACGGTTGGATCTTCACCTCCGAGCACCACATATTGCTGCAGATCACCCCCGTAAATTTTTTCAACCTCGTCCAATGATATTGCCCGATCATATACTCGCAGGTCGTCGATCATGCCAAGAAATTCCCAGTCATTACCCCAGTTACTTTTTCCTACAAGTTGCCTAGTTCGGGAGATTGCTTGGGGAAGATGACCAAGAAGAGCCCCACGAAGCTCTCCGTTCCGATAAAGTTTCATCAAACCAGAGTCGTCCACACTCGCCACCACATGCTGCCACTCATTCAATGTCCAAAAGTCCTGAACCACTAATGATCGGTTGCTACCCCCGCGACGAATGCTCCACTCAGCCTGGTTTGTGGTCCACCTGTTAGCAAGCAGGAGATTATGACTGCCAGCACCATTACCAAAATCAAAGACTCTTTGCCAATTACCCAGGTTTTCTTTGTACACCCAGGCAGAAAAACTCGTTGCACCCTCAATCATGAAATCACCAACCTCCACATAGGCTTGGTCTCCGCCGTCAAACTTTAACGCCGTACCATACTGTCCTCCCATACCTTCGGTCCAGGTTGCTCCGCCATACACCTGGCCCACGGAAGAGAAACCGGTGGAGTCATAAGCTTCGGATCCCTCTCCCTCATCAAATTTCCAATGTGCGATTAGTTCTTGGGAAACAAGAGGCTCTGCTAAATCAAGAAGAACTGCTTCACCTCCATTACTTATAATTTCACCGCGGAGTACAGCAGAAGTTGTGGTTTGATTGACCGCACTAGCTGCAACGACCGAGGGAGATGAAACGGTACGGAACTGCCCACATTTATCAGACCAATCTGAATATGAACTTCCTTTTGCCTGAACTTGATAGAAAATGGTTTGGCCTGATTCAAATCCACTTATATCCAAACTTCCTGAACCGGCGGGCTGAGTACCCAGACTTTGCGAGAATTCCCATAAACCAGCGTTTTGCTGATGGTCGAAACTCCCCCAATAAAGAATGATCTCCGGCTGAGCACCATCATAAGAAACCAACTCATAGGAGATGGTTGCATTGGAATCAGTGATATTGGTGGCTGGTCGAGTTACAACAATGGGCGGTACTGCTTGAGAACCAGTTGTAAAACTTTTTACGGAGCCAAGACCCGCAAGAAGTTCTATTTCAGCCGAACTCAAGGCCTCGTAAAATAATTCCACGCGATGCATCTCACCTGAAAAATCTCCCCAGGGATTTCCACGATCAGGTCGTGCACAGCCAATGGCAAGGGGAGAATTCCCACTGCTTTCTAACCGGCCATTGTATTGTGTCCATGTACTTAGTTTTATTCCGTCGAGATAAACACTCATCTCAGAGCCATAGACAAGGGCGAGGTGATACCAAACATCATTGGTTATCCCAGCCTCCACACGAACTGTCTGATCTGTGGATGCCGTGCCAGAATCAACATAGATTTCAATCTCTGAACCTTGCGTTCCAATCTCCAGGTTATCGTTACTTGAATCACTCGACTGAGCGATTAATACATTATCAATTCCATGATTGGTTGCCTCAATCGAAGAATCTGCTGAACGTTTAAACCAGAGCGATATGGTGAAACGATCCGCTTGATCCATTTCTTCCACATCTCCCAAGTTTACATAATCATTATCACCATCAAA
>JBMYOA010000326.1:0-1691 GCA_049598825.1 Opitutales bacterium
TCCTCTCCACTTGGAGATGGGAAGGATTTGGACAGGTTGGAAATTTCAATCATCTTATTCATTTTAAAAAATTATTTTTGGTCGGGCTTGATCCAACGCCTTGCTTTCATTTCGTGTCGGGGCAGAGATCCGCTTGCCATAATCTCCACAGGAATACGTAAGGAAAATGATTCCTGCAACGCAGCCTCCAGTACAGCCCTGATCTCTTGATCACACTCAACTTTAATCTTGGCTTCGAGCATGGCATCACGATTTTCAATAATCACTTGATATTCTTTAATTTCTGAAAAACGGGCCAGCACCGCATCAACAGCGGAAGGATACAAGTTTACACCTCTTACCACCACCATATCGTCCGTACGTCCGAGAATTCCACCCACAAGATCAAAAGTGGGTAGCCCCATTTCATCAAGACCCGCATACCCCTTTACCAAATCGCCCGTGCGGTATCGAAAGACCGGGCAACCTACCCTGCCAAGTGTCGTCAAAACTAATTCTCCCTGCTCTCCCTCTTTTACTGGTTCAAGGGTTTGCGGATCAATCACCTCTGCAAAATAGCTGTCGAGGATAACCCGCAAACCACCCTCTCCTCCGGGTGTTTCATAGGCAACCGGTCCAACTTCAGTCATACCATAGTGATCGTGAATTCGGATATCATTACCCCAAGCCGAGCAAATTCGGTCTCTTACTGCCGGCAAGCTTCCACCTGTTTCGCCAGCCACAATGATGGATTTCAGTCCGTGCCCTTTCAGGTCGATTCCGAATTCCTCGGCAAAACTAGTTAAACGCATGGCATAAGTTGGGGTGCAAAACAAATGTTCCGCTTTTTGTTGCAAGATACCATGCAATCTCTGCTCTGTGCTCTGCCCACCTGCCGGTATGCAAACACAGCCCCGTTGAGTAGCCGCTTCATACGCAGTCCAAAAGCCTAGAAAAGGCCCGAAAGAGAAAGCAAAAAAACAACGGTCTTCTGGGGAAACTTGAGCTGCTTCCAGTACCCGATCCCAATTACCCAGCATCCAACGCCAATCCTCCATCGTATCCAACCAAGCCATCGGTTTGCCCTGGGTGCCACTCGTCTGATTAAATTTTTTATACTCTGAAAGCGAAAAGGTCAGATTGGTCCCATAAGGAGGATTCTTTTCGCGATCCTTAGCTAAATCATCTTTAGTAGTAAAAGGACAGACACTTATAAAATCGTCGAACGAACCCCAATCATCTAATGATTTAAGAGCAGAGAAATGCTCTTGTTGAAATCGGTTAGACTGCGAAACCTGGATTAGATTATTCTTAAAATCTGCCCAACGCTTATGCTCCCACCTATCGGCCACATCTCGGTCACCGGAGGAAACTGTCATCCCTTCAATATGGATAGTTTACGACTTGGATGCCTCGGCAGCAGGCGGCACTTTCGGAGGTTTCGGGGCATGTTTAGTCGCAAGATAGCCACCCAAAGCCGCCAGGCTGATACCAAGTATAAAGGGTAGTTTCACATGCGGCCAGTTGCCTTCCTTCGTCGTACTGACGATTGCATTTACAATCGGTGCACCGGCAAAGATCACCGACATGATCACCGGCACATAGGCGGGAGATGGCATTTTGCCAAAGGCTAATAGCACGCCCAATGCCCCGATCGCACCCAAGGTTCCGGCGATCAAAGACCACTGCCAACCCTTGGTTGGAAATGTCCA
>JBMYOA010000327.1:0-1690 GCA_049598825.1 Opitutales bacterium
ATGGAGAAGCGGTTGGTCAACGCCCTTCCGGCGAATTCCGGGCATTTTCAATTCATGCACATTTCCTTTCACCATACCATCTACCGTTAGAATAACACTCTTTCCATTTTTTCCAGGAATGGCTTTGGTTATAACGGGGACCGTCTCATCCACCTGGGGGCTCCCATACCCTTTCTGATAAATATAAGTGTAGGATTCCATGGTGTAGGAAGATACATCCGCCAAGGATTTTTCATCAGCAGCTTGAGTAAAAGTCAGTTCAAATCCGTCTGGCTTGACCCGCATTTCATGAACTTCAAAGGGAATCTTTCCCGTCCAATTTACCCGCTGAAAAGAGAATGAGCTTTTACCCCGTGAGCCCCATCCACGATTCGTACCACCGGTAAACATACTTCCATCCGGTGCAAAACGGGCCACGATGTTACCAGACCCAAATCCTTCAAGAAAGGGAAAGACTGCTCCCTGATAAAACCCATTCACTTTTTCAAGAAATACACGATGGACTTTTGAATGGGTTTGCTCGGAAACAAATAACTGATTTTTGAAAGGACCGAATTTCCCATTTGTCTCATCGCACTCGATACCGGCAGGAGAATTCCCCACCTTTCCATGAGGAAGAACAACGGGTGGTGGGATGAGATCAGGAACTCTCTTTCTTTCAATTTCAATCCGGCTACCGGATACAGGCTCGGGTGGTTTGGGACCTAGTGCATCAGTCAAATCAAAGTATTTGTTGCCCGTGGGGTTTCCCTGAAACCCACCCGGTTTTAAATGCTTCAAAGAGCTCGACCCGTTCCAAAGTCCCTGATTGTCACAGTAAAAAACATCGCCCAAATGGTTAAACCCGATCCCTCCGGGCGAACGAATACCATACCCGGCAGGTATGCACTCCCCCTCTTCGGTTACACGCATGCACCAACCGCGAAAAGGACTTTTATCATCGGCACCTCCAGACCCGGTCAGGCAAAGCACCACCCAAATGTCTCCATTCTTGTCGTGACGGGTGCCAAAGGCATACTCATGATAATCTCCATTGATCCCCCAATCATCCGCAACCGTTTCAAATACATCGGCCCGCCCGTCGCCGTCTCGGTCTTTCATACGGGTGACTTCCGGACGCTGGGTTGCATAAAGCCAACCGTTTCTCCATGAAATGCCCAGAGTTTCATGAAGCCCACGAGCATACAAAGTCCATTTTGGCGTAGGTTCATCACCCCATACACCCTCTCCCACAAAGATATCTCCTCTTCGTGAAGCAATTGCCACTTTATTTCCGGGAAGGATATCGATACCACTCACCTCAATCACCTCTCCTTCCGGAAGAGGAATGGTGGTAATTGGATAATAATCAGACTCAACCGGCAACGGATCAGCAGGGTCGGCGGTCAAGGCAATCGAAGAGAAGGTAAGGAAAAGGCTAGTGATAAGGCTAAAGTTTTTCATTTCAATTAAATCTAAAGAATTTAGTTTCGTTCTCAATCAGTCCACCGGTAAGTGATCTCCACCTCGGATTTTCCATTTTTGAACACGATGGGAACTCGCAGATCTCCATCATTTGCCAGAACTTCTCCACCTTTCACGGAAAGAAAAAGTTCTTCATCATGGTATCCCGTATCCTCTTTCTGAAATTTTCCCTGTGCCAAAAGAAGGTAAAGATTGGAAGAAAGATCCCCTCCGGAAAATTTTAGCA
>JBMYOA010000328.1:0-1682 GCA_049598825.1 Opitutales bacterium
GATGATCTAGGTTATGCGGATACTTCCGTTCAAATGATGGATGCTGATCCCTCGACCAGACACCCTTTCATTCAGACACCGGGGCTTGAGCGTCTTGCTGAGATCGGTGCCCGTTTTACCGCAGCCTATTCACCGACTCCCACCTGTACGGGGTCACGAATAAGTATACAACACGGGCAAAGTTCTGCGAAAATTCAGTATCGTAATGTATTTGATGTCTTATCCCAGGTTCAACGTCCGGACGGCTATGATGCAGAGATTACAATAGCGGAAATGCTGAAAGCTTCAGGTAAAAATTATCTCACTGCTCATTTTGGCAAAGGATGCAGTGCCATGGGTCGCTTTGAAGATGCCGGATATGATATTACGGATGAAAATCCTGGAGAACCCGGAGGGAATGGAAACGGACACGGGTCCTACTGGGATCCGATTAAGGAGAAAACTCCCTTTCCGCCCGACAATCCAAAAAGGACGCATTCATTGAGAAAGGATGCTTCAGACTTTCTGAGAAAGAATGCCGGGAAACAGCCTTTCTTTATGATGGTATCACACTATGCACCCCATATACCATTTATGTGCACCCGCGAAGCCTTTGAGCGCACCAAAAAGCGCTGGATAGATGCGGGTTTCGATACCAAGGGTATGGACGAACTGACTGATAATCCAATCGTCAACCCCAAAGGAGAAGCAAATAAAAATATTACCTATGCTGCGATGGTGGAGGAAATGGATCTCACCCTGGTCGATGTGCTTGATGCACTTGAGCAAACAGGCGAACTGGAAAACACCTTTATCATCTTTACCTCCGATAATGGTGGCGGGCATGCCGAATTGCGAAAAGTTGATGGAGAAAACCGCAGGTTTAATGGTCCGTTACAGGAGGGTAAACGTTCCATCTTTGAAGGGGGCATCCGCGTGCCCACCGTCATCTCAGGTCCGGGTATCAAAGCCGGTTCACAATGTGATGTACCGATAGTGCAGTGGGATTTTCTTCCAACCTTTCATGACTTGAGCGGAAGTGAGGCACCGATGCCACCTAATGTTGATGGTGGAAGTCTGCGTCAGGTCTTCAAAAAAGGGAACAAGGGAAAGGTCAAGCGGGTTGCACCGGGAATTATTCATCATTACACCTGCCACTACCATCCGCCGATCAGTTCAATCATTATGGGTGATTATAAATTGATGCGTCATTTGAATTCGGGTGAGTTCCTGCTTTTCAATCTAAAAACGGATTACCGGGAGGAAAAGAACCTAGCTTCCTCCATGCCTGAAAAAGTGAAGGAAATGGACGCAATTTGCCAAAAGTATGTTAAGAAGGTGAAGGGTGGAACTGCGGAGCAAGTGAGGCAGGCACACCTCAAACTAGTGGATCATTTCAGTCAGCAACATATCGATGGATACAGGAAGAAATTAGCTGGTCTTAAGGAACAGAAATTTCCTGATTTCGAAAATCAAAAATCAAAAATGCTCAAGGATTTAAACGAGAAACTTTTCAAGAATTTGGTCAATAAGGAAAAAACTAATCTTCATCGTAACCTACATGCGTGGAGAGAAGGAACGGTAAAGAATGTGGCCGAAAAAAATGCCCGAGCCAAGTGGGTCGAATTTACCGATTAATTTTATTTCAAATCTAAACTAAAACATTAATGAAAAAAATCCTCATATCTTTTTTTCTCCTGCTC
>JBMYOA010000329.1:0-1678 GCA_049598825.1 Opitutales bacterium
TCACGACCTCGACGCTTTGCGGGCTTTTGCCATGTTGCTGGGAATCGTTCTCCATGGATTGCTTTCCTTTACCCCCATTCCCATCTGGCCGGTTCAGGATAATGATCAATCAGAGATTTACATGATTCCGCTTATGTTCATCCATGGATTTAGGATGTCTCTCTTTTTCTTTGTTAGTGGTTTCTTCACGAGGATGATGTGGCAAAAAAGAGGCACACTCGGTTTATTGGAAAACAGGACCAAGCGGATTATCTTACCTTTTTTAATATTCGGAGCCTTACTCTTCCCCATTCTCAATAACATGGGAACTTTTTTGAGTAAGGAAGAAAACCAAAGCGGAACCTTAAAAAACATTATCATAAATCCTGAATATCAAGTTCCTAATGATCTTGGTGGAGCTGCCCGACAAGGAAATTTAAAGGTAATAAGGGAGTGGCTTCAAAAGGATGCTGATATCAATGGAAAGTACGATAAGGAGTTCACTCCGCTTCATTGGGCGGCAGTCATGAATCGAGTGGAAACAATCAGGCTGCTTGCAGATAAGGGAGCAAACTTGAATGCGAAAGACGGTCATCAATCAACTCCGCTATTGGTGGCTGCTTTTTTTGGCCAGACAGAATCGGTGGAAACCCTTCTTGAACTCGGAGCCAACCCTATGCTCAAAAACAAAGATGGTGCTCTTCCCGAGCAGGCCATGATGGCTAATCAAGCCATAACCGAGTGGGTGGCAAAGGATATTTTAGAAATTCCATTTAACTGGATGAAAATTAGTGAAGGAAGAAAGCAGGTAAGAGAATTACTCGCCACTGATCTTTCCTCCCTCGATGAAAGGAACGGATGGTTCGCTCGTAATTATTTTATGTTTGGTCAATTCTGCACCCACCATCTCTGGTTTCTCTATGATTTAATTTATCTCACACTCGGGTTTGTCATTTTTGCCTGGGCACTCAAGTTTCTACCTGACCTTGGGTTAAACAAGTGGCTTGCTGAATCTCACCTACGACTCTTATGGTTGATCCCCCTAACCTACTTGGCTCAGTTATACATGGGAAATGGAGACGATGGGGTATTTGGGCCATCGACTGCTGTCTTTCTCCAGCCTGACTGGATTAAATTGGGGTATTATGCGGTCTTCTTTGGATACGGTGCAATCTGCTTTCCTTTTAAAGATTTCCAACAAAAAGTTGGCCGTTTTTGGCCGGTCTGCTTTGCTTTCGCCACCATTCTTTTTTTTACAGCGTTAGTTGTAATCGAAGAAAAAGACCAATCCTGGAACTATGAACTGATCTCCCTTTGCTCAGCCACCTTTGCATGGCTGATGATTTTTGGGCTGATGGGTCTATTTCGGAAATGGTTCTCGAGGGAGAATTCAAAAATTCGTTTTGTTTCTGATTCCTCTTACTGGCTCTACATTGCCCACCTGCCTCTCATACAAATAATACAATTCTGGGTCGCAGACTGGGCAATACCTGGAATTATCAAGCTTATCTTCGTTTGTATAGTCACTTGCCTTTTACTGCTGCTATCCTACCAATACTTCATCCGTTACACCGTCATCGGAACTTTATTAAATGGCAAAAGATATAAAAACCATGAAGCAACCTGAATCACTTTCCAGTAAAGCTTATCTATGGCTCGGACTTTTCTTTAGCGTTTTCATTTGGTCAGGCATGGAACC
>JBMYOA010000330.1:0-1678 GCA_049598825.1 Opitutales bacterium
ACCGCATAGGAAATAAATGGATTATCCGGAAATTTTTGAGCGTACTGCTTCTTGGGATAGTGCAAATCAATGCTCCAGGTACTGGGGACGCATCCGTCGGGAAATTCGCGTTTAGTAACAATATCTTCCTCCGTCAGGATCACATCACCAAGTAATCGTCGGGATTCCCTCGGTCCACCGATGTAGGCAACCCAGGTGAGCTTGGCATTTTTGTGCTTATCGGCACCGTCCCGGTTCTTCATTGCATTGAACGCTCCGAAAACAGCCCGCAGGTTCCAGTCACGAATACCTTCGGCATCCCCCAGTGGATCTTTATCATATCCGCTTTCCCAATACCATGGACCATGGAAGTCCCGTGGGTAGGGAAAGTCCATCATGTTTAGATCCAATGCCCATGGGGTCTCTGGGTAGGAAACCTCGCTGGCGTCGTTTGCCCATGCCCACATATTACTCATTCCCATGCGGCCTTTGTCGGTCATCGTATGATCGGCTCCAGCCAGGTAGCCAATCGTGCCATGTCCGGTCGCATCGACAAAGAGTGGGCCTGAAAATCGGGTTACCTGTCCATTTCTTACATTAAAAGCATGAACCGCAGAAACCTTATTTCCCTGTTTCTCAACTTTGAAAGCGTGATGAAAAAACTGCAGATCGATATTCTTCTCTGCCCGGACGATGGCTTCCTTTTTGGCATCCTCAAATTCTTCATAGGTGCCCGGCGACTTTTTAGCATGATCACAAATTTCCTCGATAATTTCTCCAATTCGTGGATATTTCCCCCGGCGAATATTTCCTTTTGCCCATACGCGTACCTCACTCGATCCGTTTCCTCCCAATACCCCGCGATCCTGAATCAGAGCCACTTTACAACCCATCCGAGCCCCTGATATCGCTGCACCCAGTCCTGAGTAGCCTCCACCAACGACGACCAAGTCATATGCCTTTTCCAATGGTTTTTTTGTGATTCCTAGAAGTTCCCTTCTCCATTCCGCAAGTATATCAGAGTCATTGGGAGGTATTTCTTTGTTTAAAGTCAGGTAGATTGCATCGCATCGCCCATTAAACCCAGTCAGGTCTCGAAGGGCTAAGGTGTTCTTTCCTTTTTTAAGCGAAATCTGTCCTCCGCCCTGCCAATCCCACTGGGCTCCTTTTGTACCAAAGGTTGTTTTTACTGGAGTTCCATTCACGATTATTTGAAAGCGACCGGGCTGCCCTTTGGCACCCCAGCGAGCCACCCAGTCTTTGGTGCGGGCAAATAATTGATAGCTTCCACCTTCCTTCACCTCAATGATTGTGGTCGCATCCTTAACAGGGGATCCCAGACCATGGGCCAAGAGATAGGGGGAACCCATTTCACGGATAAATTGAGTGTCGAGTTTCCATCCACCGTGATCTGAGAAAGACTCCGTTTCTACGAGAATTCTTTCTGCCTGTAATAACCAGACAGGCGTAAATAGAGCAATAAAGGTGAGTAGGAATCTATTCATTTTAATTAGTAGAAGTTGCATACAATCTGTACTCCAAAAGAAGGAGGAATTTAACGGCTTCTTCCGTCGTCGAGAAACTTTTGTAACTCGGATTTCATTCTTTCGAATACTTTTGGGTTTTTCTCTGCCAGGTTATTCTTTTCCGCAGGGTCCTTGGAAAGATCAAAAAGTGCGTATTGAGGAACCGGCTGCCC
>JBMYOA010000331.1:0-1669 GCA_049598825.1 Opitutales bacterium
AAGCCTGAGCTTCCTCCATCTTCTGCTGCATTTTCTGAGCCTGTTTAAGTAATTTGCCTACTCCTACCATTCTTGAGTCTTAAAGTTAAATTCCTATCCAAGCAAGCTTTCGTAACCCTGAATAAATGATGGGTACTTGGGAGACCAATTTAATTCTTTCATAATTCGCTGACTGGAAATTTTTCGGTTTGGCGTATCCTCCTTATCGTCTTCGGAGAAAGAAGGAGGTGAAACTCCAAATTTATTTGCCAACCATTCCACAATCTCGCCCCTGGCAGATGGAGACGAATCAGTGAGATTATATATGCGGCCAAGATTGCTTTCATCAGCCAACAAGCAAGCAAGGATTGCAGAAACGGCATCATCACGATGAATAAGATTTAAAATGCGACCGGCATTGCCTTCCATCGCTACACCATTCTTTACTTTATTCGCCAACAAATGTCGCCCAGGGCCGTAAATGCCCCCTAATCTCAGTACAAAGCTTCGACCAATAGAACTGGGAGGAGGAAATGAAATTCCTTCTGCAGCCAAAAGCAGTCCGCCTTTCTCGGAAACACCGGCACAAGATGCAGTCTCTTCAACCAGTTTACGACCAGTCTGAGGATAGACTGAGCAGCTGCTGGTAAACAAATAACTATTCACTTTTCCTGCATCAATCCACTTCATCGCGGATTTCTGTCCTTCAATATAGGAAGTAACATAACCATCAAGGGATGGTGAAAACGCACCCACACAGTTTACCACGAAGTCTTGATTCGGATCGATGTAGGAATGCCACTCATCGCTGTCCAAGCGGGAAACCACCACATTTTGAACCCCCATACTCTCAAGTTTCCTGCCGGTTTCTTCATTTCGGGTTAGTGCGGATACTGTCCAGTTTTTTTCCAAGGCAACTTCAGCCAACGCAGAGCCTATGTAACCACATCCAAGGATTGTTAGGGTAGAAGACATAAATGACTTATCTAGTTGTTTTTGGGTCTGGATGTCAAGATTACCTCTGCATCACCATTTCTAATTTGTCTTCATTGTTTGGGAATGCCATTAAAAGTTTATGCATATTTTATTTGTTTGTTGGGGAAATATTTGTCGATCTCCCGCGGCGGAAGCCACTTTCCGAAAAATTGTTGAGCAAGAGGGTCTGGATGATCAAATTACAATCGATTCAGCAGGTACAATTTCGACTCACCAAGGAAACCCGCCAGACTCGCGGATGGCCCGAGCTGCCAGAGAACGAAATATTTCGACAAGTGGAACGGCCAGAAAAGTGAATGATCTCGATTTTGAAAAAGCAGACTTACTTGTAACCATGGATAATTTTAACTTTTCCGAACTTTCGAAGCTTGCTCCCAATGATGAGCTAAAAAACAAAATAATCCCTTTCTGTGATTTTGTAAGTTCGAGTGAGTCTGAAGTTCCCGATCCCTACTATGGGGGTGCATCTGGTTTTGAAAAAGTTCTCGATTTATTGGAGGATGGATGTGTAAGCCTCCTCGAGCATGTAAAACAAAAACTTCCCTAATTCGGTAACAACTGACTAGCATGCCTGTGTATTCATCGGTTGAAGAAGCGATAAGTCAAATGACTGGAGAAGCATTTGAAACAAATAAGTCTTCTTCCATAAGCGGTGGGAGTATAAGCCAAAGCCAGTGCATCACAGGCAAGGATG
>JBMYOA010000332.1:0-1668 GCA_049598825.1 Opitutales bacterium
TTTGCATCCGGGTGGCGTTCTTGTAATTGCTCGATCGCAACAGCATTCATGGTGGTGTCATCCCGAATTGCGGTGTGTGGACATCCACCAGTTTCGACCCCCATTATCCGGTCTTCGGGTAAAGCTTCATTCCTTGCCAAGAACTGGGCATCCTCCACCGTGTAGATATCATTGGTGATCGCGACCATGGAATATTTATCCCTAAGCACTTCACACAGTCGCAATGTGAGCATGGTTTTACCGGAACCAACCGGTCCCCCAATTCCTACCCGAACGGGTCGGCTGAATTCATTATTATTTGTTTCAGTCATGATATAAATAGTCTGGAAAAAGCGAGTTCGTGTCGGGCGGAAGCCAAGTCGAGCAAAGGGTTAAAAAAACCCGCTTCTTCCCTCTTTACCTCAACTGATCTCGCAAGTAATCCTTGAATTTTTTCTCCGTTGATACAGCGATGAATAATCTTTTGACAGGCAAGTTCACCGAGCCTTAGCAATTTAATCGATGCGGAACAAAAATTTGAAACTGCCTGATACACCCATGCAATCATGGATGAAGCTAATGGAGATTTCTGAAGATTTCGAAGGAGTGCAGTGGCTACAATTTGCTGACATTGATCTCCTCGCTTTTTTAGCAATTGATTGAATTCTAGAGAGGTCGGGCACTGATGAATCTCCAGTATCATTCTCAGCAACTGGGCACCCTGTGATTTTCCTGCATCTCGAATTTCACGGGTCAATTTCCAGGATGAAATTTCTTCATTAAGATTTAACAACTCGTTCAAATCGTTTTCCTCCACGGCGTTCAGAGAATATCTAAGGTAGGGCAGTTCTAATCTTTCGAGACTGGGTAAGATTTGTTCGATAAGAAATTCCTCCAAGTCTTCCTTTGACCGAACTTTATCCAAAGCAACCATTTCTTCCAATCCGTAGGAATGAGCATATCCGCCACTAGGGAAAAGCGTATCCGTGGTTTGGATCACACCTCCCAACCACGCAAAATCTTTTGGATTATTCATTTTTTTGCAGGTAAATTAATCTAATTTTGGTCGTCAAAACTTGAATACATGCTCCTACCACATGTTAAAATATTTGAGCAATTTCCCGTTCCCGTGATGATGGGATGTAGCAGCTACAATGGGTTGAAATACTTGAGTAGATTCCTCAAATGGAATTTGGTTACGCTCAAGCATCAGCCGTACTGCGTGATCACCCTCGACCATCAAATAGGAATCCTTGAATTGAGCCGGAAAATGAAGATTCCCTACTTGCCATGCCAGATGGGCAGCCTCTTTTTGGTTTGAATACGATACCAAAAAGACTGACTCAGGTTTTTGACCAATCACATAGTTTCGTTCTTCGTCTCTATGAAAACAGGCTCCATTCCTGAGGGGTATTTCCAGATCAAAGCCGAATTCGGTTCCATCTTCCGCATGGCCCCGCCACCTTCTCTTGGCCAGCACTCTTCTCTCAACAGATAGAGTAATTTTATTTGGAAACTGCTCGAGAGGATCTGAATGTAGCTTCTTGATAATGATCATAGTCAGAAGAGAAAATATCTTTGAGCCAAAGGAACGACCTCCGCCGGCTCGCAATGTAACTCCTCTCCATCCGCTTTCACAATATAAGTTTCGGGATCAACTTCTATCTTAGGCAATGAATCATTCAAAAT
>JBMYOA010000333.1:0-1664 GCA_049598825.1 Opitutales bacterium
CAACTCTTGCCCTCAGAACAAAGCAAGAAAAGTGAGGTTCTGATGAGCCAAAGGTTCTATCGTCTCGATTCCCGCTACCGCTACGAAAAAGGAGAGAGGCTGGACAACTTTGTGGATGAAGAATTCCTTCCCGGTATTCCCTACGGCTCCATCGTGGTTCTTACCAACCCCACCTCCTCCAGGAAAAAGCTCCGCCTTCTCCTCCATCTCCCCAATGGCTCAATGCCTCTGAGTAAGACCCGTACCGTCCGTAGCATTCCGGTCACCCTGGAGCCGTACTCCACCCAAACCTTTGAAAGTTCGTTCTACTTTCCACAGGTTGGAAAGTTTGGACTCTATCCGGCCCGTGCTTCATCGGATGGAAAATCAGTCGCCTCGGCTCCACTGGTAACTTTTCAGGTGGTCAAAGAATTGAGTAAGAAGGATAAGACATCATGGGCATGGATTTCACAAAATGGAACGGATAAGGATGTGCTCAATTACCTCAACGCCAACAACCTGAACCGGACCGATCTCAATCAAATTGCTTTTCGCCTGCGTAAGGAAAACGAGGGCGGGTCCGGCAAGTCTTTCTACGACCGGTTGCTCAAACAACTGGATACTCGTTTTCATTACCATAACACCATGTGGTCCTATGCCTTCTATCATGAGGATGTAAATCGTTTCAGCGAATATTTGGCCAAATCATCCTTTGCCAATCAGAGCGGGCTCTGGATCGAAAGTCCACTGCTCAAGCTCGATCCGGTGGATAGGAAATGGTACGAGCAGCTCGAATATGCTCCCCTTGTACATGCACGGGCCCATCGACTCGGTAAGGAAAGAAGAATTTTAAATGATCGCCTGCGTGGCCAATACCTCAGACTATTGGATGTATTTAAATACAAGCCCACCTTAACCCAGCAGGATCATTTAATTCTTACTTACTACCTGTTCGCTCAGGATCGTATTGAGGAAGGACTCGCCCACTTTGATAAAATCGACCGCAAGGAAGTTCGGGAAAAATTACAGTATGATTATTTTGCGGTAAACGCCGCCTTTTACCGATTGGAAATTGATAAGGCAGAAAAAATTGCCAGGACCTACGAGAACTATTCCATCGACCGCTGGAAAAAACTCTTTAATGAGGCATTAGCCCATATTCGCGAAGCCAAGGCAGTCCTCGATCCACAAGTCGTGGATCAGGAAGAGAGGGATCAACAGATGGATCAACTGGCGGATACCGAGCCCAGTTTCTCCTTTGAATTTGTGGACGAACAGATTCGTTTGGAACATAAAAATATCGAGAATGCACAGGTCCGGTTTTATCCAATGGAAGTGGAACTGCTTTTCTCTCGCCAACCCTTTGCCAAAAATGACGCCGATCATTTCACCCTGGTCTCACCCGATGGTGAAGACGCCATAAAGATTGGAAAAGGAATTAAACAAACCACCTATCGTTTACCTGAAAAATACCGCAGGCAAAATGTGATGATTGAAATCGAGGCGGGGGGAAAAAGAAAAGCGGAAGCTTACTATGCAAACCGTTTAAACACCGAAGTCACGGAGGAATACGGTCGTATACGCGTACTTGATAAAATCACCGGCAAGCCCCTGCCAAAGGTGTATGTAAAGACTTACGCCCGCATGAATAATGGACAGGTCCGCTTCTACAAAGACGGATATAC
>JBMYOA010000334.1:0-1662 GCA_049598825.1 Opitutales bacterium
ATATAAAATTGACCTCAACCGCTCTAAATGATTATATGCATTTGCTTTACCTCGTTTTGTATCTTCATCCTGTAGTACTTGGCCTGATAAGGTGGCCGAGTCGACAATTCCGTCTAATCGGCATAAAACAAAAATAATATAGTAGTAGTATGAAAGGTACAGTTAAGTGGTTTAATGCCGATAAAGGCTATGGTTTCATCACTCCAGATGATGGAGGAAAAGATCTTTTCGTTCATCATTCGGAAATCAAAAATGATGGTGGTTACGCCACACTCAATGATGGAGAGAATGTAGAATTCGAAGTAGGCGAAGGACAAAAAGGACCTTGCGCCAAAGAAGTGGTGGTTTGCTAATTAAAAAGCAAAGTCCCACTCGTAGGACTTTAATCTAAACTTTAAGCCTTTACTATCGCGATTGCGTTGTAAGGGCTTTTTTATTGCTGGTCGACGAAACCGGAAAGTACCTCCTTCTTGATAACAGTTAATTGAATCAAGTCTGCTTTTGGGAAAAGAGATCCTTAATCTCGTCCGCAAGTAGCTTAATTCCCTTTTCTACCACTTCGTCGTCTTGTGCATAGGTAACCCTGATACATTGTTGCATGTGATTCCAACTGCCTCTTTCCATACCAGGAAAGAAATAATGACCGGAGACCACCAAGACTCCCTTTTGTTTTAATCTTTGGTAAAGTTCCTGGCTACTTACAGGCAATCCTTCAAACCAAAGCCAAAGGAATAAGGCACCCTCAGGCTTATGAATTCGCATGGGTATATCTTCACCCATTTCACTTTTAAGTAAGGATACGGCTCGTTCAGCTTTCCTTTGATAAAAAGGCTTTACTAAATCATTGCTTACCCGGGTAATGTCTCCACTTTTGACCAAGTCCATTGCCAATGCGGGCCCCAAGCTACCGGGAGCAAGGCTGAACACAGAGGTCATGCGGGAAACAACTCGGATGATTTCCTTGCGGGCAACCACAATCCCAGTTCGCAAACTGGGCAAGCCAAACTTGGAAAGGCTTAGGCATAGAACAATATTTTCATCCCATACCGGCTGGGCATCCGAATAGATAATATTGGGAAAAGGCGTACCATATGCACTATCAATAATCAGGGGAATTCCCTTTTCATTGGCCAATTCACGAAGGCGTGATACTTCGGCATCCGTCACCACATTACCGGTTGGATTCGTCGGACGGGAGAAGCACACAGCCCCAATGCTATCATCGATTTTTAACCCCTCGAAATCAACTCGGTACTTAAACAATCTATCTTCGAGTAATTCTATCTCCGGACGGTTGGCATAAAAAAAATCAGGTTCCAACCCCACTTCGGAATAACCGATGTACTCAGGCGCAAGGGGTAAGAGTAGCTTTTTCAATCGACCACCCTGAAATTTCCCCGCGAATAAATTGAAAAGAGAAAAAAAGGCGTTCTGGCTACCATTGGTCAGGGCAATATTTTCAGGTTCAATATCCCAACTAAACTCATCCCGAAATAACTCAGCCAATGCACCGATGAATGCTCTGGCCCCCTGAGGCGTGTCATAGTTTCCAATTACCCGCTCGAATTCCCCGGGTTTGGTAAGTATGGCCTCCATTCGCTGACGAAATATATTTTGAACTTCTGGAATATGAGCAGGGTTCCCTCCTCCGAGCATCAAAGG
>JBMYOA010000335.1:0-1661 GCA_049598825.1 Opitutales bacterium
GCAGCTTCAGAAGTATTTCTAACTGGAAGTTGTTGGAATGATGCTGTTGCGATGAGGGCGGCTTTAACTTCGATTACCATGTGTGAGGAAAAAAATGTTCCTCAAAGCGTTATGAAAAAAGGTCAGTTTTTTTGTGAGAGATTAGAAGAACTGGCCAAGAAATTTAATTATTCGTTAAAAATGACGGGTCCACCCTCCATGCCATATCCCTGGTTTGAGGGAGATGAAAATTTATTTTTAATTCAAAAATTCTGCCAACTTGCGTCCAAGCAAGGGCTCTACTTTCACCCTCATCATAATTGGTTCATCAGCGATGCTCATGATCAGAAATCGCTTGAGAGAGCTCTAGAATTGACCGGGCGTGCTTTTGAAGAATTAGATTCTTCGCTTGTTTAGGCAAATTCTTCAGTCAGGAATCGAAGAATAAACTCTTCGGACGGATTCGATTTTAGAATCCCATCTTCGAGTTTCCAAAGTAGAATCTTTAATTGTTCTCGTTCGATCTCAAATGACTCTTCATGATCATTTGCTGATAATCTGGGCATAATTGAAAAAGCAAAATCTCCAAGCATAGATGCACAATCTTTGTCAGAAAAAATTTCTTTAAAAAACTCAATATTCTTTGAATCAGAAGAATGCTTCTCGGATAGTTTCCTGATCTGATCGCATTTCGTGGTCAGCAAAGTCAGAACTTGGTTCAATCCTAGTCCTGTAATCCCTCGTCTCTTTTCGAGTAGATTTAGGTCTTCTGCACCAAAGGGAGAAAGGTTTTCTTCTAATAATTTTTTCACTTCATCAAAATCCCTTGGATGAACCAAACTGGCTCCTTCTAAGAATGCACCACGATCATTTAGGTTAATGATCGATCTTTTTTTGCTAAAGCTAGCAGTTGATTGAGATGTTTCTTGCCAATCGGAAAAGAAAGGGGTTGGCACGGTTTCTTCGTAATTTCCAGGAATTTGATGAAAAGTACTCGCATCAATTTCAATGTGAGACCTTCCGGTGCTTTCTGCATAGCGTATACGTCCATCACCGCCTCCTGCCAGATCCATCCCAACAAGCAAGATCGCGGATGGTGAAATGAAGTCTGCAAAAGCGAGTGCAGTTAGTCCCGCATTATTTATTGCTTGAAGAGAAGATTTACCTACCCCTTTTTCGCCAAGCCAATCTTCCGAAATCACTCTTCCCGAAATATAGCACTTTTTTTCCCAATTCTCGGACCAACTTGAGTGGGATTGAGAAGACAATATAGCAATTCCGGGTTTAAACTCTTGATTCCCACATGATTCAAAGCTTTTTTCCGGATCAATACTTACAATAAAATGTGGAGAAATATTCTCTTTCGCTAAAGCTTTTAAACTACTATCAGCGGCAATAATTACCGGAGAAGGTAAACCATTTTTAATCAGAGGTAGCGAAATATCGAGAGATGGACCTGCCCCTATAACAACTGCTAAGTTATTATTACATAAATTTTTCCATTCTTCGGGTATGCGGTTGGATAAATATCCATCGAGATTTTCGAAAATTTGAAGTTGTCTTAAAAAACCAGTTTCCTTTCGCGTTTTCCGGGCCCTCAGTAAAGTGTCAATTTCATTTAGTGTTAAGTGAACCAACTCTTCATACAAACTAGGATCTTCTTCTTTTATTGAATGAGAAAC
>JBMYOA010000336.1:0-1659 GCA_049598825.1 Opitutales bacterium
GGGGGTATCATCCTAAAGACGAATGGGGTAGAGTAATGGCAACTGCTTCCAAAGACTTAGCTGATTGGGACTTAAAAAACCTGATCGCCTATGTGGTGGACGAATTTGGATTACCGGAAGCACAACCAATAAATGGAAACGCTGTTCCGGGAGGTTCCCGCAAGCCTTTCTGAATTTATTCTCCGTGTTTTTCGCGTAGAGCCGACAACCTCTCGGGCGTGCCGACATCATCCCATTCGCCAACGATCTTTCTGCCTGCTACCCGATCTTCCTGAATCGCCTTTTTCAAACGAGGTACGATGGAAAATTTTTCGACTTTCGCTCCATCGAGAATGGATGGGTGATACAACGCGATGCCGGCGTATAGAAGGTCGGGGCTATCAGATTCCTGTACGCGATTGCCATCCAGTTTAAAGTCTCCTTTATCGCGCCAGCCGGGTTGATCGACCAGGAAAAGCATGGCTTGGTCATTGCCACTCAATGAGGATGGAATCGAAGAAAAATCAAGGTCAGTCCAGACATCGCCATTGACCAAAAGAAAAGTTTCAGACCCCAGGAGAGGAAGAGCCTTGGTCATGCCTCCTCCCGTTTCGAGTGGATCAGGTCCTTCATCCGAATATTCAATTGATAACCCCCATGTGGACCCATTGCCGAGAGACTGGGGTATTTTCGAACCAAGGTGTCCGAGGTTAATCACCACTTCCTTAATTCCGGAATCCGCGATTTTTTCAAGGTGATGAACAATCATCGGTTTTCCCCCAATAGGCAGTAAGGGCTTGGGTGTATGATCGGTCAGGGGGCGAAGGCGCTTGCCATAACCGGCTGCTAAAATCATTGCTTTCATAAAATTTAATCCAAGATGCTGGCTTGGCTAACCAATTTGTTTAGGTCCTTGAGATCGGAATGCCGATCCAGGACCTCTTTGCAGTAACGAAGAACCCGTGGTACATCTTTTAAATATTCCGGTTTATTGTCTCTAATTTTGAGCCGATGAAAAATACCCACGCATTTTAAATGCCTTTGCAAACCGGCGAGATCAAACCATCTCAGGAATTCATCTTCACTTACGCTGGCGTAGGTCAGTCCTGCCGCCTGAAGTTTTTGCTGGAATGCACCTACTTTCTGGTCAACCCAAGCCGGTGCATTATCCACATAACAATCACGGAGGAGGGAAACCAAATCATAAGTGACCGGTCCAAACATCGCCCCCTGGAAATCAATAATACCGAGCTTTTTTTCGGAACATAGAAGTAGATTCCGACAATGGAAATCTCGATGCATAAACGCTTTGGGAATCAAATCCACCCCTTTGACCAAGGCCTCCGTACTTTTTTGATACTCTTCGACTGAGAGATGCGGAAGACACCATTCCCGGAAAATATCGAGTTCTTTATTTTGCCAGGATTGATCGAATTCGGGCAATTTATTTTGAGCATCCAATAAATTACATTGCATGTTACCAATCTCTTCCATGGCCAGATCGTACAAATAATCACGATCCTGGTTTTCCAATGCATCCTGAAAATGAAAATCTCCAAAGTCAGAAAGTACCATGAACCCTTTATTCAGATCTTTGGCAAAAATTTCAGGCACCTGAATATCTTTGCTTTTCATCCACTCAGCAATTTTTACAAAGGGGCCGGAGTCTTCCAAATCAGG
>JBMYOA010000337.1:0-1654 GCA_049598825.1 Opitutales bacterium
AGGGCAAAACGCCTTCTGGCTTCATCAAGCACCAGTTGATGTTCCCAACCCTCGAAATCTCCCCACTGTCTCATGGCAATGACGGAGGGTACGATGAGGCCCTGGTCTGCCACGGCCTTCGTCACATCACTCACCTCTCCGCCGCGGGCAACAAAGTCCCACACATCATTGAGCCAAAGTTCGATCCCATCATAACCCGCCTCTCCCACAAGTTTAATTTTCTCAAGGAGTGGCACGGGTTTGATCGTACTGGTGTTTAAACAAATTTTCATTTTTTTATAAAGTATTTCGCTGTCTAGCCCTAAGCTAACCGATCTTGGAGGCAAGGGTTTTTACATTGGTTGCAACAAGTCACCGCTGCAGGCTTCCCCAAAGAATTGCCTGTGCCAGTCCGTTGCAGAAAGGCTGTGAGCGATTGCTTAAGTTGGCTTGTTGGCTCCATTTCCGAAAAACGGCAGGCAAGTCTCCGGGAGTCCAGTAAAACCAGGTCTCAAAGATATTCTTTTCGTGATAAACCGACCAGAGTGGTAAGCATGCATCGATCATCAGTGTGTGCAATCGGGTGCCTCCAAAGACTCCTCCCAAAATATTTTGAGTCCATTCATCTTCATGTTTTTTGAGCTGCAAGGAGCGTCGGTTGTTGGGAGTGCTCGTATCAATGACGGAATCATCTCTAAGGTTCATTTTTTGAAGAAAAGAAGTCCATTGGGGCTGCTTTCTTATAAGTTGAGCATATTGTTGCAGTCTTTTCCTGGGATGGTTCGCTGGTCGGCAACCCCGTAGTTTCCAGTCTTTCTGCGAGGCATATACTTCGTCCTCATTCAGACCTGCCCGCCACGCCTTCTCCGGGAAAAGCTGGGCGATTCGGGCCATGGGAGTACGGTTACGACGATATCCCAGCACTTCAAGGAACCACTGGTTGCAGGCATCCTCCCAGCTTGCCGAATTTAGTCTGTTTTCTGCGTGTTTACACTTCTGTATCCATCTTCTTCGGGCCCAATCTTTGGATTCTTCCCAATTCTTGGGGAAATGGTCCGGTATGGTTGATTGGGGGGAAATACCTACCAGTTTTTCGAGGGCATCTTCTTCCGCATATTCCTCCAGGCTCTTGAACAGATAGGGTAACAAAACCAGCGTGTAAGGTTTCTGCTTTCTGTCTGCCAATACCACGCGGTTTTTTCCCTTGGGCGGATACAGGACCACATGCAAGAAGACGCGTGCATAGGCTGGATCTTGGTCGTGACCGTGTCGGGTCCAATCCTTTTCTTCAAAATGGATTTCCACATCTCCTTCGATGGCCTTTCCATCGACAGAGATTTTCGCTCCCTTAAAATCAGGCCCCTCTTCTGCCAGGTTCCATTTTCCTGAATCAATGATATTCAGGGCTTCTCCATCGATAGTTCGGAGATCATCAGTCATGAAATCCCCCTTTTCCCAAATTTGCTGAATCAGTCTTTCTTTTACTGAAAAATGGCCAAACAGACCGGGTGCCTCCATTATTTTCATTCCCTTACTCATCGGGGAAAGGGATACGGTTTTCAAATTTCTGTTCGTTCTTCCTGGGTCCTCCGCTCAAATTTCTGGTTATGGATATGCTGTTATCCAATTTTTTAACCAATTCCTCGACCCGCATGACGGCTGCCCCGTGGGTGTA
>JBMYOA010000338.1:0-1647 GCA_049598825.1 Opitutales bacterium
GCGGTTTCCATCCGTTGGGTCTCGTTGAACAGAGCAAGGGACTGGAGCGAGGTACTGGTGCGGGAGCGCTGCACACAGCTGGACTCCCGGCTGGGTGCATCAAATAAAGTCATCATCGGATGTGGGGATGTGCGCTTCCAGTACATGTAGAGGCTCCGGCGGTATATGCTGACATCCTCGTCCATCACATAGTTCTTGGTATCGCTATTGGGATGAGAAAGGGCAATCCACATACCGGGTGGTTGGTATGGCTTGAACCCTTCGCCCCCAATCTTGCGGTTAAGCAATCCGGATGACCACAAGGAAAGATCGCGCACCACCTCGGCATCGAGCTTGTAGGACGGCCCCCTGCCCCAGTATTTATTTTCAGGGTCTGGAAAATCGCTCCGGCGGACAGAGGATTGCTTAAAGGTGCGACTGGTGAGTAATTGTTTGAGCAATCGCTTCAGGTCCCATCCATTTTCACGAAAATCCACTGCCAACCAATCGAGGAGTTCTGGATGAGTGGGGTGCTCCCCCTGCAACCCAAACTCCTCCGGCGTGCGGACCAGTCCTTCTCCAAATACCATTAGCCAGAAACGATTGACCAGCACACGGGCAGTTAGCGGTTGATCATCTGAAGTGATCCACTGAGCCAAACCGAGGCGGTTCGATGGGCTACCCGCTTCCATCTCCCCAAGAACGGAAAAGACCCCTGGGTTCAAGGGCTTTCCGATTGGCTTGTCATATTCTCCCCGTTCAAGCACCTTAGTGACCCGCTTTCTATCCTCGGGCAAATCCCGGGCGATCAGGGTAGTGGTCAGGTAGTTCTTTTCACCCTGAATTCGTTCGGTGTTGAGTTGCTGGGCCCGGGCGAGCAGATCGTCCTTGGTCGCAACATGCTTTTTCAAAAGCTCGATCTCAGCAATTTGCATCACCTTGGCATAAACATCCGATAACTTGGGAAAAGTTAGACGGTAGGTGGTAAAAGACTGGTTATTCTCAAAGAGAATTTCTCTCTTTTGCTTGCGTTTGGTAAAACTAGGCACATCACCTTCGGAAATTAAAGTGAAGGTTTTATGATCAGTGGATCCTTCCAATTTGTAGGTCTTGGGATCCCGCCCCGGGTGATCCTCCGCTGAAGTCAGGCTGATGCCATTAATAATTCCCTTGAGGGTGAACATGGTTAGCCCGCTGCCATTGCCATCCCGATTTAGATATTTTGTATCCACTCGGTCATCAATAGCGTATTCAGGCTTTTGATGTCTTGGGTGAAAATTTTGGGAACTTGCCTTCACTTTATTGCCAGGTTTGGATAGGTCGGGATTTAGTAAATACGAAAGTTTTGCCAAGCTCTCATCACTGCCCTTGTATTTTCCGGTTGCCCGTACTTCCTTGAGAAAAGCAGCTTCCCGGGACAAAAACTCCTCCCATTTCATTTTCGAGACCGGATCCTTTGCCACGGTTAAATGATCCCCGTAGACATATTGATTACGGTCCATCGAGTGCTCCGAGGTGTTGTTAAAGAAGGCAAGAAACTCAAAGTACTCATCGTGGGTAATGGGATCGTACTTGTGGGTGTGACACCGTGCACAGGTAAGGGAAAATCCGAGCAAAGCAGTGCCGGTGGTTTCCACTCGGTCAAAATTATTTTTTGCCTGAAATTCT
>JBMYOA010000339.1:0-1638 GCA_049598825.1 Opitutales bacterium
TTAAAAAGACGAAAGGCACCGTCCTCCCAAACGGTGCCTCTCAGGATATGCATTCCTATGATTCGTTAAAAACAGGAAAAATTAATCTAGACAATACTTTTTTTACTTTTCTTTTAGATTATGGTAGCAATTTACCAATCATAAATTGCGTAAAGTTCATTCCATCCTGGCAGATGGTCCACGATAAATCCTTCGCCATTTTTCAGGCATGATCGATTTGTCACCTTGATCACCAACCCGCGACTGGAATTCAGTGAGACTTTTTTTAAGTTTTTCAACTTCGTTGAATGAATCGAATATATTCTTCGATTCAGCCTGTTCGCTGCGAATATCAAATAATTCCCATTCACCGAACTGATAATAATGAGTGAGTTTATAAGCTGGAGTCCTGATCCCGTAATGTTTTGCGATCATTAATGAACCAGGGAAATCATAATGGTGAAAGTAGAGTTCTTTTCTTTTGTCTAGGATGGTTGAATTCCAGTCTTCTAAGTTGAGTGAAATCCCGTGGTTGTTTTCAAAATTATCGCAGCCTGCTAAACTTAAAATTGTCGGAGCCAAATCAATATCTTGAACGTTTTGTTCGATCCTCCTGTGTGTGGTATTTTCGCTATTAATATAAGTAAAACTCAAGGGGATTCTCATAGTGGGTTCCATCATCCATTGGCTTCCAAACCATCCGTTTTCCCCAAGAAATCTTCCTTGGTTTGCCGTGTAAATAAACATGCATTTTTGTTTAGAAAACTGATCGTAAAAAGATTTAAATCTTCCAATGTTTTCATCCACATCTTTGATACACCTTAAATAGTTTTTTGTGAATCTTTGGTATTTCCATCTTAGAAGCTCTTCACCAGTCGGGATATCTCTTAGGTATGCTTCATTTTGGGGACGCCACAAGAGTTGCCATGTCGAAAATTGCTCTTCATTCATCCTGGCGAGATTATTTTGGTAAATATCCAGAGCTTTGGATTTATTAGCAATGGGTTTTATGATTGAGCCAAGAAAGAGATCAGATGTGATATTCAAATCATTATCTATTTCATTCATCTGATACCTTGAAGCGGGAGCCATTTCCTTCTGATTGGAGAATAGCGAGGGAGGTTCTGGAAGCAGTATATTATTGTAGGTTTCTAGCTGCCTAAGAGTAGGCATCCAGGGTTTCTGCGTGGCATTGAAGAAAACAAATGCCAGAAAAGGTTTTGCAGATGGTTGTCGTTGTTTTATCCATTGAATCAGAAGGTCAGTTATAATGTCAGTTGAATGACCTTCTATCTGTCTTTTTCCAGCGGGTGATATAATGATGGGGTTAAAAAATTCACTGCTATTTTGCAAAACTTCCCAGTGATCAAAATCTGCAGGTTCAGTATTTAATTCCCATCGTCCGAATACTGCACTTTCATAGCCAACTAGCTTCAGTGCTTTGGGTAAAGTTGGCTGATTTGGGTTGAACCTCTGGCCATCAACTAAAAGACCATGCTGGTGGGCAAATTTTCCGGTTAGCATGGTTGCACTCCCTGGGGCTGAGCTACCATTCGAACAAAAGGCATTGATAAAAGAATAACCGGTTGAACCGAGACTATCGATATTTCGGGTGGGGTTTATTTCTTGAAATCGATCACTCTTAATTCCCCAGGCACT
>JBMYOA010000340.1:0-1633 GCA_049598825.1 Opitutales bacterium
AAAAAAGGAGCCGATTATACCCTGTCTGAAGGACTGAGCCCACTGGCCAGACATAAGAAAGATTTTACGGTGGTTCAGGGTTGTGCAAATAAGTTCAGCAATGAAGCTCACTGGGGAAGTACTTTTTGGCTGACCGGAGCCAACCGTTATTCAGTGCCCGGCCAAAATATGGCCAATAGTATTTCGGTTGATCAAGTGGTAGCCGGTCAATTTGGGAATCAAACCCGTTTTACCTCTATTCAACTCGACAGCACGGATGGCAGTGCATCCGGGCACGGACCGGGTGGATCTCTGGCCTGGGATAAGCGGGGTAAGCCACTTCCAGGATTTAATGATCCGGTAAAGACTTTTCATAAACTTTTCTCTGCGGAAGACTTGCCTCTCGAACAAAGGCAGGCGGCCATTGCTGAAAAGCGCAGTGTACTGGATGCGGTTTTGACCGAGGCCAACAGGGTGCAGAAAGGACTCAGCAGGAATGATAACAATAAACTGGATGAGTATTTTCAGGGTATTCGTGATATTGAGACCCGGTTAGGTAAGGATGAGGATTGGCTGGATAAGCCAAAGCCCAAGGCACCGTTGGAAGAACCGCCCGTCGGGCTTAAGGGAAAAGAAGAAATTGAGATGATGTACAACCTCATCATTGCTGCTTTGCAAACCGACAGCACGCGTGCTTTGACCTACCGTATGCCGGGTCAGACCCTCCTTAAGAGTATGGATTTCACTCACAGCGCCCATAATGTCAGTCACTACTCTCCAGGTGAGCGTATGGAAGCATCCAAGGCCCGTGATAAAATGCACAGCACCTTGCTCGCAGGCTTTATGGACAAGTTGAAGTCAACTAAAGAGGCAGATGGCAGCAGTCTTTTTGATCACACCTCCCTGGCATTTGGGTCAAATATCAGCAGCATCCACTACCTGGATAACTGCCCGACCTTGCTTGCGGGTGGAGGGGCCAACTTGAAATTGGGTGAACATCTGGTCCTGTCCAAGGATACTCCACTCTGTAATGTCTGGCTTACCATGCTTCACGGATTGGGAATTCAGGCGGATCGCCACGGGGACAGTACCGGCGTGGTCAAAGAACTTCAGGCGTGAATTGTAAAGTAGCCTTCCTTCTGGCCGGTTTTGGATTGGCCGGGACCTCTGTCTATGCAGATGATCCACAAGCCATCGTGCCCGAAAAGCATCTCGATCTGATGTACGACCATTGCATGGATTGCCACAACGCGGATACTCAGAAAGGTAAGGTAAACCTCGAGGATCTTCCACTGGAGGTAAACACCCTTCAACATGCCGAGCTTTGGCAAAAAGTATTGGATGTGATGAATTCCGGGGAGATGCCACCGGAAAACAAACGGCAGCCTGAAAAGGTGGCCAAGGCGGATTTTCTGGAAGATCTTGCCAAGACCATGGTGCTTGCCCGTAAAAAACTTTCCGATTCCGGTGGGCAGATTACGATGCGTCGTCTCAATCGGCGTGAATATCATAATACCATCGAGTCACTTACGGGTGTGAGTCTTAATGTTGAGTCCCTTCCTGCAGATGGCGGAGCCGGTAGTTTTGATACGGTCGGTGCTTCGCAGTTTATTTCCAGTGATCAGTTTGAACAGTATCTGGAACTTGGACGTAC
>JBMYOA010000341.1:0-1624 GCA_049598825.1 Opitutales bacterium
GTAAAACTTCTTTTGTTCGCCATCATAGAACCATCCAGCGGTTTCCATTACACGCCTAACGTTTGTGCTGTGGACGCCGTAGCTCTTACAAGCCTTATATAAGCTCCACCCTTGATTATTTACCATATCAAGAAGTCGATCCTTATCAAAGCTTCGCTTTACAGCAGGCGCATCAAGGTTAAACCTCTTCCAATCCCTGCGGAGATTTGCTGGATTGATCCCAAGAGCTTTGCCGATACCACTAAGCGTCATGCCATCCTCCTTATACATCTTTAAGGATTTGATAGCCCGTTGGCGCATTTCCTCTTTCCACTCTTCCCGTGTTCTTTGCTTCACCTTTGGAGTCGCTGGCTTCTTGTCTGCATTCTTTTCAATGCCCCCGCATTTGGCGCCGAGGGCCTCCAGGTGCTTAAAGCCCTTGGTCTTGCAAAGGTGCAGCAGGCGATTCTTCTCCTTGCGGTCTTCAAACTGCGCGTCCGTTTCGTGGGCGTCTAGCGTGTTAAGGATGCCAGTTGCTTCGTTACTGTCATTGTAATAGGAATTTACGTTAATCATTTGTCTTGTTGTGTTTTGTTATTGTTATAGTGCAAACTCTTTGCCGAGTTTTTCCATGTCGAGAATGTACGAAACCGCCTCTTCGATGGTCTGCATACCGTCATAAGTCCCGCAATAGACCACTTGAGGGTGTTTGAATGAACCACTAGCCACCTCAATGTGGGTGAACTTTCCGTCCATATCGTAACAGCGGTTAATATCTAGCTCCAGACGATTGATTGCGTCCAGCATTTCTTCTGCTTTGTGCTTAGTCATTTGTAATAGTCTCTGTGTATTTGAAGAAGTCATTCATACTACGCTCCATTTCTTGCAGCGTGTCAAATACTGTTTCGTTTTTCTTGTCGAGCAAGGCTTGTCGCTGGTCATGGACTTCCATGCAGACCCATTCGAGATCCGGCCGTAGCGTCCTTGCGCGTTCTTCTGAGTTGCTGATTCCTCGGCATTTGCCGTCTTTGTAAGCATAGATAAGCATTGTATTCCTTTGTTTAGTGTTCTTGGCGTCCCGGATTGGCTGCCATGATTGCAATGTGGGGCAGGTTGTTGCTGATTTCAAGGAAAAACTTAATTTATTTTTTTGCAATTAGGGTTTGACAGTCGGGAGATTGAACTACTACTATCCCGCTCACAAATAGATCGGGCGCGGCGTAGCCGTTGCCCGTATCGCTGGGTTAGAGGCTTTAATTCAACGAAAGGTAAAATATGAAACTAAACAGACAAGAAATAGACAACTTGGAAATCGACGGAGTGGATACATCGGACTTCCCCGATTTCTGCGACGCTTATATTGTATCAGGAGACATCAAGGACAGTGGCACAGGGGAATGGCGAGAGATGACCGAGGGAGAAATAGACCAATTGACCAAAGCACGTCCCGACCTTATCAATGAGATGGCATTTGAACACTACATTGCATCTCTATAACAAATAACTGAGGCGCAGCTTTGCTGTTGCCTCTAGTGTCTGGTTCTCGACCAGACGCAACCTAAACACAAGGACTAACATGGCTATGAAAAAACTAAGCGAAACACTAACGGAACTCGGAATCGCATTCAGCTTTCCGATTGAGATT
>JBMYOA010000342.1:0-1623 GCA_049598825.1 Opitutales bacterium
TATTGTGGAGATTGAAAATTAACGATACTAATTTGGCCAGCATTACGAATTACATCTTCAGTCCCGCCATTAAGATCATCTTTAGAGACTACCAAATTAATTCTGCCATCTTCCTCAATTCTGCGAGCAAGGAGGGTTTCTCCTTCCTCCATCGAAACTTGCAAAGCACCATTTAAGCCTTGGAGTTGATAACGGTATTGATCGCGAGTCACTAAAAGTCCCTGATTCGTTGCCTCGAAAGCACCGGCTCTTGTGTAATAAACCTCTTCCGTATTAGGGTCAACTACCTGAAAGAAACCGCCAGCATTTGGTAAAGCTTCTCCCTGGATTGCAACATCAAGATCTAATCCCGTAACCTCAATGGTGCCTTGATTAAAATCAGAAGATATCGAGCTCACGTGAACACCAGTACCATGCTGCTGGATATTGTTACTTGGCACACCACCTTCACCGGATTCTGCATCATTCAAATGCAGGTAGAAATTATCAGAGTAGTTGGCCCGGGAAGCTTTGTATCCCAAAGAGTTTACATTCGCGATATTATTACCGAGTACCTGAAGACCTTGTGTAAGACTCTTTAGCGATGTAATTCCGTTATGAAGAGATGCTATCATTAATTAGAGACTCCAGATAAAGATACTCGAGAAATGTTTTCTGGGCTGTAATCCTTACCATTAACCTGAACAGTAACCTCACCATCCTCAGCTTTATTAACGGCATCTACGATTCCAGAGATGCTTTTGCCTTCGTCCTCAATATTCACTTTCCTACCCAAATAAGCTTGGGTCACCATATCTTTGTGAGAATCAGCAAAGTTTTCGAAACCCTTGGAAAACTGTTGCATCTGCTCGAGGGATGCGATGTTGGCCATTTGAGAAATAAACTCAGTATCTTTCATCGGTTCCAAGGGATCTTGGTTCGCAATTTGAGCTGTCAGAAGTTGTAAGAAATCATCCATTTGCATGGTAGCACCATCTCTTGTGCCCTGTTCTGAAATTTCGTTTACTCTTGGATTTGCAGCCAATGAAGAGGATATTGCGTCAATCATAATTAAATTCGTTAAGCGGCTTGTTTGAAGTAAGAATCCATATCTTGGTAAGATTGAAATAAAAATATAGAGATGGAACTCGCATTGCTGTTATTTTGATCTCTACCCAGAAGTTCTTGGATAAACTCGATCACATCTTGAGTTTCAGCATCTTGGGTTATAAATGAGATGGAAAGATTAGAAGGCGTCTGCTCAATACGAACACTTAAAGCAGATCCATTGGGAAGATCAAAAGCCATGCGAACAATTTTTGATTCATCTTTTTCAAGCAGGGCAATTTTGGTGGCGACTTCTCTTGCCAAGTCTTCCAAGAGCTTAAGGGATTTTTCTTCCAAGCGATTTTCAGACTTCGCGATGGAGGCAGCCTGCGTAAAAATTAAATTCAATCTCTCGGTCATATGCATCAGATCGCTACTAAAAGCATCTTTTGCGCCATGATGCTTAGTGTTTTTTTGACCTTCGTGTTCCTCCTTGTCTCCAACAAGCATTTGATTCTCTTTATCTTTGGAAAGTAAGTTTTCGGTTTCGGAAGATTTTTTTTCCACCCCACGAGAAACTTGGTTTTTACCAATAAT
>JBMYOA010000343.1:0-1619 GCA_049598825.1 Opitutales bacterium
AGAAGTAAGGACACCCCCCATGTGGCCAAAAGCGATTCGAGCGGACGATTATACAAATGCCTCACTACAAATTTTTCCATCAAAAGACCGACTGTGGCGGAAGCAAGAAAAGCAACTGGAAGAGCAAAAAAATAGTATTCATTCACAGAATTTTCGGGTGAATGACCAAAATACATTTGAACTTCATAGGTAGCATAGGCTCCAATCATCACAAGTTCACCATGGGCCATATTGATCACGCCCATTAAGCCAAATGTAATCGCAAGTCCAAGGGCGATAAGGATCAGGACACTGCCATAAGACAGCCCGCGAAAAAGATTGCCCGCCAGTTCCACCGAACTCTTGTGCCCCTCTAAGTTTTTTTTCACTTTGGAAATACTCTTAGTTAGAGTGGCAGATTGCTGAGAGTTTATTTTTTCAGAGCTCTCTAAATTCTCAATATCTTTTTCAAAACCATTAATTCTGGCCAATGCTCGTAAACTCTTGAGCGTGGCAAGTTTTTCCAAAGCAACGAGTCTACTTTTAATTCCTTCAAAATCTTCAGCTTTTTGCCCAAATTCAATAAGCGCCAAACTTTCACTAGCGGTCCAGCGAATTTTTTCATCTTCTTTAGGATCATTCGAAATATCTTCAAGAGAGGACATCGCTTCCGTCATAAAAGGAGGATCCCCACATTTTTTTACGCCGGAAATTCTTGTCTCATAATCGGGAGAAAATAGACGAATCAAAAATTTTGAAGAGTTGACCAGTGAACGTAGTTTTCGTCCCGGGCTTATATCCTCCAAGTCAAGAAGATCAGGCTTTGCCTGTTTCCCTCCAATTAAAAGAGGTTTACCTGTTAGGGGTTCCAAAAGAGGAGCAAATTCATTAAAGTCTTCATCCATTACAGTCTCCAAGTTGACTACTATCCGAACTTCTCCATCTTCGGTTGGCCAGTTATAAACGCTTCCCTGCCGGTAGAGTTCAAAAAATTCTTCGAGCCTTGTGTCACCTGTCTTGGCAAGCGTTGTTATAGTATCAGCAATCAAATCATCGTCACCCGAAGCCAAAATGGGGAGTTGTGAAGTTAGATTATCATAAGTTTGATAAATCTTTTTACCTTCCGGTTTAACAGTCCCATTTTTATCTTGGGCAAAAGAGACTGATATGAATCCCGAAAATAATAATAATGAGAGAAACTTGTTCAAAAGAGGAAATAAAATCCAAAAAAAAGACTCGGGATGATATGACTCATCCCGAGTCCGAAAAGATTAAGTTAGAAGTTAGTTATTACAAAGAACCGTCACCATTAGGTCCACCGGTTGGTTTAGGAAAATTACCATCAGGCCACAGATAAGAACTGTAAGAATCAGGTGAAACTAATCCATCACTGGCATAAACAATTTTGAACTGTCCGTTCTTAAGAATTTCTCCGACATAAACTGGCTTTAGGGTGTGCTGGTTACTAGGGTGCATCTTTTTCTTTCCACCAGGAGCATCAAATTCAAGGCCATAGACTGCTTTTCGCACCTTATCCACATCGAAAGAACCGCACTTTTCAACCGCTGCTTTCCAAACATAGACTCCGAAGTAAGCGGCTTCGATTGGGTCACATGTTACTCTTTTCGCTCCGCCAGGAA
>JBMYOA010000344.1:0-1617 GCA_049598825.1 Opitutales bacterium
ATCTCGAACATCTAAAGAAGCGGGGTTTCCCTGCACAGGTTATTGAGGTCAACCACCTAGAGAAAGGCTCTGGTCAAATTACCCTTGTCCCGTATCAGGGATACGAAAAATTGGATCAAGAAACCTTTTCAGAAAATACCACTGGATTACTTGCCGTATCCGAATCGAACTTGCGCACCTGGGATCAGGGAAATGACAAAAAGCCATGGCGAATCGAAAAGATTTCAACTATCACAGACCCTCCACCGGGTCATAGCGGTTATGAGATCAAAGCTCACATGAATGAACTGCTCGAAGGCATTCGTCCGGGTCGGGTTGTCCGCATTTTCCCCAAAGCATGGAATGTGTCAGATATTCCAAGAGAAGAAAGAATGCATATGTTTGATCTGCGACCAAGATTTTTGGAAGCGAACCCTTCCATCATTCCAAATCCCATTCCACCCTTACCGAAATGAATCGCAGACATTTTTGTGCTACCAGTATTGCCGGATCATTGATCTCTGCTATCCGTGCAAGTGCAAAGGATCAGAAAAAGCCAAGAATTCTCCTCCGTTCGAGCTGGCAAACAATCAATATTGGAGACATCGCACACTCACCCGGTCTGCTTGCGATACTTGAAAAGTACCTACCGGAGACAGAAGTTACACTTTGGGCAAGCTATGTGGATCGCGGAGTAAAGGAAATGCTGCTCCGAAGATTCCCCAGACTTAAAATCACCACGGCAGGTGGAAACCGCAGAACATGGGGTCGTATTGGCGAGATTCATGAACTGTTTAAGGAAATCGATTTCTTTCTTCACGGTTCTGGACCCTGGCTGGTTTCTCCTCGTAGCGTGGAAGAATGGATTAAGCAAACGGGCAAACCTTTCGGCGTTTACGGAATAAGTCTTCCCGAAGAAAGGGCAGATGAAAGAATCGTGTCTTTACTCAGTCAATCCCAGTTCACTTTCTTCAGGGATTCCATGTCACTTGAAGTGGCCCGCTCCAAGGGTGTAAACTGTCCGGTCATGGAATTTGGCCCCGACGGTGCTTTCGGCTTTGATATTCTTAACGAAAAGAAAGCCAATCAATTTCTTAAGGACAACCAATTGGAGAACAAAAAATTTCTCTGTATGATTCCGAGGTACCGTAAAACTCCGGAATGGGAATTACCCGGTAGGGAGAAACCGGAAAGTGAATGGAAACATCTACACATACGGAATCAGGAAATGGCTGAAAAGGATCTCAAACCTTACCGGGAAGCCATCACCTCCTTAATTCGCCAAACATCCATGAAAGTCCTGATCTGCCCCGAAGATATGACTCAAATTAAATTGGGCAAAAAATTTGTCTATGATCGACTGTCAAAAGATGTTCAGAAAAGAGTGGTATGGAAAAGTGAATACTGGCTCACCGACGAAGCCCTGAGTACCTATCGTCAATCTGCCGGGCTTTTCGGATTGGAACAACATTCTCCCATTATGTGTATTGGCAATGGAATCCCTGCACTCCTTGGAAGATTCCGTGAACAAACGACCAAAGGATTCATGTGGAAGGATATCGGCTTGAGCGACTGGTATTTTGACAGTGATTCCAAGTTCGACATGGATAGACTGACCGCAGCGGTTTTGGAATTGGC
>JBMYOA010000345.1:0-1617 GCA_049598825.1 Opitutales bacterium
TGACAAAAGAAAAAGAAACTGAATTAATAATGCAACTAGCTGAGGATGTTGCGCCATTTGTGCGCGATGTTGAAAGCGGTCTAAAGACAACGCGCAATAATTACGGACGATACGGGGCAATGCTTACGCGTCTTAGCAAAGGTAATAGAAAGATGGCTTATATTCTAGGCTATGCAATGATGAAAGCGGGCGCAAATGGGCAAGGTGTCCATGATGCCTTGCAAGCTTTCTTCCCCGAGTAAAGAGAAAGCATAGCAACCTTACTGAGACCGCGCAAGCGGTCTTTTTTTATGCGTAGGCGAAAGGGGCAATGTAAATATTTCCCTGCGTATGCGCAAGTATTACGCAAAAATTTGCGATATAAGGCGTTTTAATTTGCCATAAGGGGTAAGAGTAGGGTAAGCGGGTAAAGGCGATTCTATGGGCATTTAAATGCAAGCAAGGGGCAATCCGCAAAAATGGAAGCCCTAAGCCCTACCTTATGGAAGCCCTACCTTATGGTAGCCCTACCTTATGGTAGCCCTTCCTTATGGACGGTAAATCCTTAAGGCTCTTACTTATTTATATATAAAAGAAAGGAAAAACCATAAGGAAAAACTGACCGTAATGCTTGGAAACCTTAAGAAGTGACTGCCTTATGGTAGGCAATGAAAAAAACCCTGTCAAGCCTTAGCTGTATAGCCTTTAGGCGCAAATCCGCTCAAGATAGCGGGATAGAAGCCCAAAAATAAATTTGAAAAAAATTTAAAAAAGGTCTTGCAATGCACGGAAAAGGTCTTTTGCGTAGGAATCATAGCAAGTTGCTTTTCTTATAGCAATCCGCTATTCTTACTAACCAATAAAAAACATACCTATGAATAAGCAAACCGCCTACTATTGTCAGTCAAACCGATAGAGTGACGATAGTAGGTAAAAAAATATCATGAATACAGACATAAATAAAACACTGGAAACGCTAGACAATCCAACAATCACGACCGCAATGTCATCGCTTACTCAAGACGAACTTAAGAGCGTATGGGATGCCTTTAGCGGCGAATATATTAAACTAACTAATTGGCTCAAGGAGGCTTACCCGAAAAGAGCACAAGGAAAGGTAGGCAAGCAAGAATACCAAGAAAACCACAAGCGGCATTTATATCTTGACCGCATCCTTGGCAACGCCCGAATCTGTTCCAACGTATGGTTCACCTTTTAACAAACTGCAAACGCTTATCAATATGAAGAAGTATAAGACCGCACAAGGGAATCCCTACTACATTGACGGCAGTCACGCTTTCGTTACCATAGGAGGCAACCGCCTTATCTCTTGGATTGACCTAGAGGACTTAGAGCGATGGGTAGATTCTCAGTATTAAGAAAACAAACCACCAACACCTAACACCATGAAAGAAACCGATAAAATACTTGACGACATCCTGCGTGAGTGCTGCGATGTCATCAGCAAATCAAGGGTCAGCAATCTTGAAGTGCATAAATGGCCTCTCAAGAATTATTACGACACCCGCAAAAATGAACCTAACCTTTGGCGACCCGACAGGGCGTTGCCAGTACCTAATAACCAATAAACAAATACCATGAAAAATGACATTGACAACCTAGTCCACGGCGGCAAGC
>JBMYOA010000346.1:0-1609 GCA_049598825.1 Opitutales bacterium
GGATCGAGTCTGATCATCCACCTGCCACTCTTGTCGGTGGTAGTTCTTTTCTTTTGGCTCGAAAATTCAACCGTTACCTCTACTTCCGGCTCGGCCCATCCCCAGACGGGCACGGACATATCCCGTTGCAATACGGCATGATCGGTGAAGATTTTGGCTAAGCGGAGTATTTCCCCATGCGATAGACTCGTAACCAAAAAATAAAAAAAGAATAATATGGAGGAAGAATATCTCATTTAGGTTCTAACCAATACATTATATCTGGAAATCCGTTTTTTAAACTCGTTTATTGCGTTTATTTTCTTTTGATTTGCGTCTTTTCATTTCATTAGCTGAATCCATGAATCAAACCATCGCAATCGTAATGTCCGAGGTATTTCTCCGAAGGTTGACCCCGGCCTTGTCGGCATTTACCGGAAGAATGCAGGATTTTCGAATCTTGAGTATTCACCGATCCCTGGAAGAAGTCGGTAAAGTATTAGATGATTTAAAACCAATTGGGCTCATTTCAGAATGGTTACCTAACAAAGTCGACGACCTTCTAGGTTTTAATCTCAAGATTCCGCATGTGATGGTGGGGACCCATAATATTTATCCAGGGATTCTGAGTGTGGATGTGGATGATATTGCAGTAGGCGTTCAGGCGGCTCAAACCTTATCGCAGGTCGGTTTCAAAAGCCTTGCCTGTTTGGGAAATGGTACACCCTATTCAGATTTGCGTATTCAAGGTTTTCAGCAGGCAGTACAAGGTGAAGTGTTTCCTTTTTCAGTACATACGGAATCCGGTTTTGAGGAGATGCGATACAGCGAATCTTTTCATGAGCCGAGCGAAGCAATGAAAACCTGGTTACTTGGTCTTCCCAAACCTTGCGGAATCTTCGCAGTTCATGATCCGCTTGGCCGTTTTCTTTCAGGAACCTGTGCTCAATTGGGAATTAGAGTACCTGACGATGTGGCCATCGTTGGGGCGAATAATGACCCCCTGGTTTGTGGACTGACTTACCCAAAACTGTCCAGTGTATCGATTCCCTGGGATCATTTTGGGCAGTATGTGGGGAGTGCCATGCAGAGTATGGTAAAGGGAGAAACCGGTTATAAACGAACTTTAAAACTAATTTCACCGAGTTCCGTGGAGTTGAGGCATTCAGCCAATCACTTGGCGGTCCGGGAGAAGATTCTCCGGCGGGCTCTTTCCTTTATGTCAGAAAGGATTAAGGAGCCCATAACTGTCGCGGAGCTTTGTGATCATCTCCGAATTGCCCGGAGGAGTTTGGAAAGGAAATTTAAGACTTCCTTTAATTGCACACCTTGGGAGATGCTTTGTCAAATGAGGGTCAATGAGGCGAAACGACTCCTCATGGAGACCGGCCATCCGGTTTCGAGAATTTCGGAACTTTGTGGATTTAATGATCCGGAGAGAATGGCAGTGGTCTTTAAGAGGTTGACCGGTAAGCCACCATCCAGTTTCAGGAAATAGCGAAAAGGCTTAAGCAAGCAGTTTGATGAACTCGCCAAAGTAGTGGCCGTTATCGTGAAAGGTGCGACCGCTCACTAAGTTTCCGTCCACCACGCAGGGTTCATCCACGAAGGTGCCTCCGCAAATTTCGAG
>JBMYOA010000347.1:0-1606 GCA_049598825.1 Opitutales bacterium
TTACTGTTACTGCTTCCATAGAGAAGACAGGTATTATCGAGCACTGAGCCATTGCCTTCTGGCATTTCAGAAAGTCGATTAAGGAGGTAAGCAAAGCATTTAGTCTGGTAAAGATCCCATTTCCCCTTGTTTTCAGCACCCGCTCCTTTTCCTGCTCCGTGGGCAAGACCATGAGCATCCTTCGGGAAACCAAGAAGAGAGGGGAACTTATTGGCGATGGAAATAGCTCCATGCATGCTCGCCAGTTGGTAAGTGACAAAACGTGTGGAGTCTGTCTGAAAGGCTAAGGCAATCAGATCAAGCATGGTGTAAATCAGTTTTTCCGGTGTCTCATTGTCTGCATCAAGAGTTAATCCTTCGGCATTAACTTTGGGTCTTGGGACATCGAGCCATTGGGCAGAGCGTTCTACATCCTTTTCGATTTCCCGAACCGATGTAAGGTACTGATCCAGTTTATCCTGATCCGTCTTGCCTAACTTGCGGTGCATGGATTTTGCATCGTCAAGTAGAAGATCAAGGTGGCTCCCGGTTTGGCTGAGACCTTTTCTCTGTGCATCGATGGATTCCCCACTGAGACCAAAAAGTCTTTCAAAAACGATCGCTGGACGATTAAAGGAAGGGATAGGTTGACCAGTGTTTGAAAAAGACAGCGTATTGGCCCGGGTAGGCATGCCCGTCCCACCATCGGATGAGAGTGCCAAAGTTGAGAACCTGGTTTCGGATCCAAGGCGATGGGTATGTGCCATGAATTGGTCCAACGAAATAGAGTTTTTCAATCCGTTTGCCTTGAGGCTCATTTCCTCACCCGTGAGGAATGTATCACCGCTGTCATGGCCGCCTATTCTTTTAACCTTCGGGTGACATAAGCCACCAAGTACTGTCACTTGATCGCGAAATTTATTGAGTGGCTCCAAGGATTTATTGAAAGTGAAGTTCTTGCCCTCGCCCCGTGGGAACCAATTCCATTCAGCGAACTCACTCTCCTGATTAGGGAGGCTCACGCCGTAAGGAAAATAAATGGAGCAAAACCTTTTGGGTGTTTGAGGAGTAGAGGAGCCGGCCAATGATTCCATCCAAGGTAAAGCCATACAAATACCCGATGCCTTGAGCATGGCTCTTCTATTCATCTTTGATTTACCCAAAATTTTCATAACTTTATGATGTTTTATCTGTAAATTTAATGCGAACGGAAAGTTTCGCTAAGAACGATATTTTCAATAAGACCCGATAGGCGAAATCTGTCTTTGACGAATTTATCTTTTAATTCATTCACCAAAATTTCATCTTCCAAGGTTAAAGATCTACCCAATGCGTAGGTAAGGACTTTCGAACAGATGGCGTGAGCAAACTGGTCCCTTCTGTTCGAAAGAATAAACTTTTGCAGTTCTTCCACTCCATCCACAGGATGATTTCCAGGAAGGATAGTATCAGAGGTAATTGGCTTTTTGTGAACGGTTGTTTTTTCTCTTTTAAGTCCTACAGCACTGTATTCTTCCAAAGCGATTCCCCAAGGATCGAGGGTGCGATGACAGTCATTACAGGATTCTTTTTGGCGATGAAATTCAAGTTGTTCACGAAGACTTAGTTTTTCAAAGTCTGCCACACT
>JBMYOA010000348.1:0-1600 GCA_049598825.1 Opitutales bacterium
CCTTTTTTCGAAAGAAGATAGGCGGCGTGCGACCGAACATTGACGGCAGGATTCCTAAGAGCACGCACTAGTCCCTGAAGGGTGGAAAAGTCAACTTGAGGAAGTACTAACTGGCCTTTGTCTTTTCGGGTAATGCGATAAATGCTCCCACTCACCTGATTGGTGCCCCGGCTGGTATCATTATAAAAATCGGAAAGGAAAAGGGATCCATCCGGAGCCAGAGCCAAGTCGGTGGGTAAAAAGAATTCTCCTTTCCGATCATCCTTCAGCCGAATAAAGGATCGATTCTTTCCCATTTCAATGTGGGCTTCCTTCCATTCAGGCCTTACCGCCATCACTTCCTTGCGCACCATGCAGGAAACCAAGTAGGTCCCAGCCAAACCCAAGGTATCATCTTCGATCAGAAGATTTCCGGTGGGAGAACCCGCCCCGTAAATCGTACCCGGAGGAAATGCACCGGGATAATTTTCCCGCCAGTGAGACTTGGAAAACCGCCGACCTTTGCTCCAACCGGATGGTTCTTCCCAGGTCTTGGCGACTTCTTCCCAGGAACGGCTTCCATCGGTAAGATCCGCATACCCCATGTTGGCATATTCCATCACCCAACTGATCCGGGCATGAGCGGGATCATCATTATCACTTTGGTAATGATCTCCGAAGGAACTGATAAATAAATCATGAGGGTTCCGCATATTTTCACCTGTCGGAGACAAACCAGTACCATCGGGATTAATCCGCATACTCATTCCTCCCACATAGACTTCACCATCTGAACTCTTTTTACCGATGCCATCGGTGTAGCCATAATAACAACCGGAAATAAAATGCCTGCCATCCTTGGTTTTGATATCGGCACCACGATTACCGTAGGAAAAATGCCATTGGCCGCTGGGTGCCCCCACCACCGCATGCAGGGTATGATCATGATTGGCATCCCGAAAACCGGTGAGAAATACTTCCCGCTGATCAATTTCGGGCTCAAACACCTGGTTGCGGTTCACATCGGTGTAGACAATGATTGAGGGAGTCGAAGAGAGCACGATCCGATTATCAAAAACGGCTATCCCCAAAGGTGCATGACGAATCTCCTTTTCGGTAACGAACACTTTGGAGGAATCTGCCTGGCCATCCCAGTCTGAATCCTCCAGCACAATAATCGACCTACCCTCATCCACACGACGACCACGCTGATAATCAATTCCTTCGGTTAGCCACAACCTACCTTCGGCATCAAAGTCCATGGCCACCGGAGAATAAATCATGGGCGAACGGGCCCACAGCTCAATCGAGAGATTAGAATCATCCAATTGAAATGCCTCCACCGGAACGCCTTCCACAGGCCGTTCAACGCGGGCGAAAGATTCGCGATCAGGAATAGCTTTTAAATAAAAGCAGATGCCAGACAGAATAAGAACGGTGACTAGAAATGAAACAGAGCGAGGAATCATGCCCTCAAGCTTAAATAAATTTAGTTTCCTTCCAAGGTTTGAAAATGAAAACCTAAAAATTTTTTAGCTTAAGAATCGTTCCTTTTCTCCCGCCGAAGGAATTCGACAGGTCTCCTTTTGACCAAAAATTCGATATCGATTGCTTGCCACAA
>JBMYOA010000349.1:0-1600 GCA_049598825.1 Opitutales bacterium
TGGAAAATAATTATAGTGCTCCTGTGGGGTTGATAAGCCTTTCTATTTTTGTGGTTGCCTGGATCCTTCAGTTTATTGGACATAAGATAGAGGGAAAAAAACCATCATTTTTTCAGGATATTATATTTTTAATGATCGGCCCCCTGTGGACCTTAAGCTTTGTTTATAAAAGGTTGGGAATTAAAATATAGTTCATTCGTGCCCGAGAACTATTTTTCCCAGAACGTCCTAATTTGAGATATTGTCAAATTTAGTGGATGGGAAATTTAAGCAGCCTGTTTTTTTATCCCATCCTCAAACTTGATTTTTAGATCTATGACATCAGCCAGAAGTTTGTAACCCCGTAGCTTGCGCCAACGCTTTTCTGCACTCTGCATCAGCTTAAAGACCATGTGGACGGTGGCATTGACTGAGCCACAGCCTTTTGTTCTTTTGGTTCGAAGCCTGACTGTAGCAAAAGCTGACTCGATTGGGTTTGTAGTCCGGAGATGCTGCCAGTGTACTCCGGGGAAATCATAAAAGCTGAGGAGCCTGTGTTTCCCTCTCAAAAGGCTTTTGACAGCTCTGGGGTATTTATCTTCGAAAACTGACTGAAACTTGTTCAGAGCCTTTTCAGCTCCAATTTTTGTCTCAGCCATATAGATCTCACGTATCATTTCTTTGGCTTCAGGCTGTTTGGATTTTGGTAGTTTGTCTAATATGTTAGCCGTTTTGTGGACCCAGCATGCCTGCTGTTTCGCCGAAGGGAAAATCTCTTCCATAGCTTTCCAGAAGCCAAGAGCCCCGTCGCCAATGGCTAATTCAGGCCCCTGTTCTAAGCCGCGGTCTCTCAAAGACAGCAACACATTTTTCCAACTCATCTCACTCTCCCGATAGCCCTGCTCAACAGCTACAAGCTCTTTTTTCCCATCTTCTGTCGCGCCAATTATCACCAGTATGCACAACCTGTCATCTTCACCAAGACGGACGTTAAAATGAACTCCATCAGCCCACATGTATACATAGCGTTTACCTTTTAGAGACTGCTTTTCCCACTCTTTAAATTCATCCCCCCAGACATTTTTCAATCTCGTTACCGTCGAAGCTGAAAAACCCTGGGCCTCCTTTCCCAAAAGGGCTTGCAGCGCTTCTGGAAAATCTCCCGTTGAAATCCCCTTCAGGTAAAGCCACGGTACCAGTTCTTCCAGCGACTTTGTCTTTCGCAGATATGGGGGCAAAATCTTACTTGAAAACCTTTTTCTTATTCCCTGCTCGTCAGTCCGCTTATCGTTTACTTTTGGTGCTCTGACATCAATGGGGCCAAGCCCTGTCTGAATTTTTCTCTCAGGATGATAGCCATTTCTCACAACCATTCTGTGACCAGATTCATCCGTTACATTCTTGTGTTTTCCTATATATTCAGCAACTTCAAGCTCAACAGCCTGCGCCAGCATCTTTCTTGCACCGTCTCTCAACACCTCTGTGAGAACATCCTTGACAACATTCTGTGGATTAGAAATGGATTTAACTGTAGCTTCTCTCATAGCGTATTCCTTTTGGTAAAAAGCACTTAAGGATACGCTGCTCAAACCCCTTCATCCACTAAAATTGGTTATAACTC
>JBMYOA010000350.1:0-1597 GCA_049598825.1 Opitutales bacterium
ACAAACAGCATCATTTAAATTATATCCTCTCACCTCAAAACTTTATGAAATATAAAAATGCCCTCTCATCCTGCATTATAGCCTGTTGCCTTGGACTGACTTCCCTGTCCGCACAAAAGACCATCGACCTTTTTAATGGAAAAGATCTGTCCGGTTGGATCGGAAAAGACCAATTCTGGAAAGTGGAAAACGGTACCATTGTTGGAGAGACCACTGCAGACAACCCAACCCCTGCTAACACCTTTCTTATTTGGAAGGGAGGAGAGGTAAAGGATTTTGAATTCTCCTGTCAGGTGAAATTCCAGGGAAATAATTCTGGAGTCCAGTACCGCAGTAAAGCGATAGGTGATTTGAATGACTGTGTACTTTCAGGATATCAGGCGGACTTGCACCCCAAACAGGAATTCTTTGGCATGCTTTATGGAGAGAAGTATGGAAAACGAGGAATCATTGCCAGGCGTTGGCAAAAAGCGGACGCAAAAGGTGATAAGGATGTGAAAATTCTTGGTTCAGTGGGTGATAAAACCGAACTCGATGGGGCCAAATGGAACAAATTGACTATCGTCGCCGTGGGCAACCGCTTGATCCATATGGTCAATGATGTGGTAACCGTCGACGTTACGGAAAATCATCCCGATGCGATCGCCCAGGGCCACCTTGGGCTTCAACTGCATCGCGGTGCCCCCATGAAAGTTGAATTCAAGGCCCTTAAGTACAGAAAATTATCGGGTGCAGCTGCCAAGAAAGCCCTCGAAAACGCAACCGGTGCCAAGCCTAAAAAACAGGCCTCTAACCCAGCACCCAAGCCCAAGATGGAATCTCTTGCCCGTTCTGCCACTTCTCCCGCAAGAATCAATATTGCCGAAGGATTTAAAATTGATCTTCTTTATTCAGTCCCAATGGACAAACAGGGTTCCTGGGTTGCCATGTGCATGGATAACAAAAACCGTCTGATTGTCAGCGATCAGTATGGCGGTATCTATCGCTTCCCTGTTCCTGCCGCAGGTAAAAACATCGACCCGGCAAGCATTGAACAAATCACTTATGCTCCCGAGCGTACCGGCATGGGCAAACCAACCGATGAGCAAAAGAAGCTCCCAATGATCGGACATGCTCAGGGTCTGTGCTATGCATTCGACAGTCTTTATGTGGTGGTTAATTCACGCTCAAGCTCGACCGGTGCGGGAGTCTTCCGTCTGCTGGACACTAATAAAGACGATAAGTTCGACAAAATTGTAACCATTAAAAAGCTATCCAGCACCGGTGGTGAACACGGCCCGCACGCCATTTTTCCTGCTCCTGATGGCAAACATCTTTATGTGGTCATGGGCAACCAAACTAATTTACCTGAGGACTACACCCATTCGCGCGTGCCCGAACTCTGGGGAGAAGACCAGCTCTATCCATCTCTTCAGTACTTCATGAAAGGGGCGGAAGCTCCACTCGGGCATTTTGCTCAAATTGATCCTGAGGGAAAAACCTGGGAGGTTATATCAACCGGCTTTCGTAATCAATATGATGCCGCGGTCAACCGGGAGGGAGAAATCTTTACTTACGATGCGGATATGGAATGGGACATGAATACTCCATGGTATCG
>JBMYOA010000351.1:0-1576 GCA_049598825.1 Opitutales bacterium
ACTTCATGTCCCCAATAGGCAAGTGTTCGCCAATTTTTATCCGTGGTTTTAATCCACATGGAAAGGGTCCGGGCTGCAGTTCCAGTAATTCCTCTGTAGAGTGGATTGGATGCTTCCAGGTGATCATTACCAGTAAATGTAAAAGCCTGCCCGTACCGACCTTCTTCCCATTCTTGTTGGCCACCCGCAGTTGCATTTCTGCCGTTCGGTGACATATCAGAAAGATTTCCGTCCAGGGGCCACCACAATTGTAAGTCCTCAAAACGATAGGCGTTAGCAGGCGTACTTCTCTTTAACCCGTATACTTTCGCTGCATCTCCATCACCATCCAGTTTGAGCGAATTTGTGCCCAAAACACTTTCCGTATCCAAAACGGCATTCCCCAGAAGGATGGCGTTTGCTCCCGTACCCGCACTGTCGGGCACTTCTGTTCCGTTTAACTCGTCAAATTTCCACCACCCAACCAGATCTTCCGCCTTGGTTACGATATCGCCGTAGAAAATGACCACGGAACCAAATGAATTGGTGATATTCTGATCGTCCTTACAGGTACCGGCTGGTAATTCTACGGTAATCCTTTGGGGCTTTTGCGTAGAATTTAAATCAAAAGTATAATTCAAACCACTGGTCTGGAAGTTTGATATGCTTCCTCCATCGACCACAAAATCAGAAATATTGAGATCACTTACCAAGATAGGGTTCTGGTCACTGTCCAAGAAAGATAATGACACATTCACTGGCATGACCGAGGTGGCTCGATCGACCGTAAAATGAGGTGCCGCCCCAAAATCTCCGGCACCCTGACCGTAGGATTCTTTCACTTCCCGTGCATTCAGGGCGATACTGTAAAAGCGTACATCGTCGATCCAGCCTTTGAATAAACTACTTCCCTCAGCAGTTCCACCAATACCTAGTTGCCCATCATTACTGTCGATTGGAGTCTGCAAACTAGAGTTTCCAATCCACTCACCGTCGATAAATGTGTTATACTCAGTACCATCGAAGGTGAAAACAAGTTGGTGCCATTCGTCCAAACTAAAGGGGATCACACCATTGTCGTAATAAGTGCCATAAGATCTCACCAGAGTTTTGAGGCTTCGCCCGTCCGGTTCAATCTGCACGAAGTAAGAAGAGTACCCGTCTTCTTTTTTGGATACCAGCTGACTGTATGCATCGGGCTGTCCATTGGTTTTGAACCACACAAGGTAGGAAAAAGGGCCTAAGGCTTTGATTTTATCATGCGCATTGGACCAACCGTACGAATCACCCTCCATTAAATCCAAACTGTATTTGGAAATCGCCGTGTTGTTTACATCCACGCTACCCCATTTTGCATTTGAGCTCAGAAGCAAATCAAGACCACCACCGGTGACATCATTGGTGACACTTCCGCTGCCCTCATCAAATGTCCAGCGGACAATTAATTTGTCATTTTTAACAACCCCTGTGGCAGAGAATGCGAAAAGCCAAAAACAACAAGCAAGTAATTGATGATAAGGGCTTTTTAACATGAATACAATATAGCGTAAGGGAAGATTATATTCAAACTTCGCAGCACCTAATCTTCAAGTCTAAA
>JBMYOA010000352.1:0-1559 GCA_049598825.1 Opitutales bacterium
GCAAATGGCGAATGGAAAGATGAAAGATTTGTTGCTCGTCTTAGGGTGCGGGCTGGTGGTTGGCATACTCTTGAGGTAAGAGATAGCAGGACTCCCGATCACCGATCTCAAGTGGTTCAGTTCGGTGTAGGCGAGGTATTTGTGGTAGCGGGCCAATCAAATTCTGGAAATTACGGGGAGATAAAACAGTCAACTAAGACAGGATTGGTTTCTGCCTTTGATTTCGATAACAACAAATGGCAGTTGGCGATTGACCCACAACCGGGAGCCGGTGGAAGGGGTGGAAGTATTATGCCTTTGCTCGGGGATGCATTGAGTAAGAAATTGAACCTACCCATTGGAATTATCGCCTACGGGCAGGGTGGAACCAGTGTGCGTGAATGGCTGCCTCAGGGCTCAAGGTTTCCAAATCCTCCAACCGTTGAAAATAAGGTTCGAAAAATTAACGATGGCGAATGGGAAAGTTTGGGGAAGATCTACCCCGGATTTATTGAGCGTATGAAAGCATTTGGAAAGAATGGTTTTCGTGCCGTGCTCTGGCATCAGGGAGAGAGTGATGCCAATCAAAAAGATCCCACACGCACACTTTCCGGTCCTCTTTATGAAAAGTATCTTACCCAATTAATTTTAAAGACCCGAAAAGATCTTGAATGGGATGTTCCATGGTTCGTCGCACAAGCCACCTATCATGTACCGGGTGATGAATCAGACCCGAATATTCGCACAGCCCAGGCTACTCTGTGGAAAAAGGAAGTCGCACTGGAAGGTCCGGATACTGATCAGTTAAAAGGAAAATTGCGAGAGCGAGGCGGACAGGGTGTTCATTTCAGTGGTCCGGGGTTGGAAGCCCATGCTCATGCATGGTTCGAGAAAGTGAGTCCATGGCTTGCTCAAAAAAGGAATGCTACCAAATATAAATTTTCGTTTGGGGCGATTGCAGATTGTCAGTATTGTAGCGGTCCAAATCGGGGTTCGAGACATTATGCATCCTCCGCTGGGAAGCTAAGAGAATGTGTCACCGAGTTGAATAAGCATGATCTCGAGTTTGTTATCCACCTGGGAGATTTTATCGATCGTGACTACTCAAGTTTTGATAAGGTACTACCCATTTATCAATCCTTACAAATGCCGGCTTATCACGCTCTCGGAAATCATGATTTCGAAGTGGCTGACGAGTTAAAGGGCAAGGTAGTTGAGCGAATGGGTATGGAATCAAAATACTATGAATTCAGTGTGGAAGACTGGCGGTTTATCGTGTTGGACGGGAACGATGTCAGTTTTCATGCCTATCCCAAAAATAGTCCTAGGTATAAGGATGCAGAGAGATATTACCGGGAGAATAAGATTCGTTCTCCTAGGTGGAACGGAGCGGTAGGAAGTGAGCAAGTGGCATGGTTGCGCAAGATCTTACAGAAGGCGGAAAAACAAAAAGAACAAGTGGCAGTTTTTTGCCACTTCCCTGTTTATCCTGCAGATCCCCACAATCTATGGAATGCAGGGGAAATCATTTCATTGTTCGAAGAATTCTCCTGCGTCAAGGCATACATAAATGGCCACAA
>JBMYOA010000353.1:0-1554 GCA_049598825.1 Opitutales bacterium
TGTGGAGCCAGGCAGTATCAACCAATAACCTAAACGAACTTTTATCCGGATTATTATATTAATGTACCATTCATTCTTTCTAGCCGCTTATTTACTTTTAACTGTGTCGATCTCAGCCGCACGGCCGAATTTTGTATTCATTTACGCAGATGATTTGGGTTTTGGTGACATCGCCTGTTATGGGCATCCCTATGCAAAGACTCCCGCGTTGGATAAACTGGCACGAGAAGGTACCCGTTTTACGCAGGCTTATGCGGGTGGACAGACCTGCAATCCTGCGAGAACCGCGATTATGACCGGAATGTTTCCGCCTCGTTTTGCCAAGGGAACCGGTTGGAATGGTTTTGGAGACCGGGTGACGGTAACCGAGTTACTGAAAAAGGCGGGCTACACGACCGGTCACTTTGGAAAGTGGCACATTGGAAATCGGGAAATGGAGCGTGGCAGACCTTCAGGTGCGTATGGTATTGATGTAAATGAGAGATGCGGTCCCATCGATATGTATAAGATGATTGTTCCAGAGGGTAGGGATGCACCGATTTTCGATAAAACGATTGAATTTATCCGCCAGAATAAAAGCCGTCCTTTTTATGTGAACCTGTGGGCTTTCAGCACGCACGCACCAGTTCTTGCTCATGATAAACACCTGTCGAGATTTAAGGATTTGGAGGTTAACAAAAAAGACTTTTCTGACTGGATGCAGAAAAAATTCAAGGATTGCGAAACCTATGATGTGGATGTGCATCAGGCGATGCGCAATTATCTTGCTGATGTCTACGCACTCGATCTGAGTGTGAAGAAACTGCTATCGGTAATCGATGAGTTGGACCTAAGGGAAAACACCATGGTGATTTTTTCCAGTGATCAGGGGCCGGCTGACATTAAAATGAGTGACAAGGTCTACAATCGAATAATGCCGTTTAAGGATGATCATCGAAATATGATTGGCTATGCGGGGGAATTTCGGGGAGGGAAGCATAACCTCTATGAGGGTGGTTTACGCGTTCCTTTCATTGTTCGTTGGCCCGGAAAAGTAAAAGCGGATTATGTCGATGAGGATAGCGTTTTTAGTGGGGCAGATTGGCTCCCGAGCATCTGTAGTTTGGCCGGGGTTAAGTTCCCTAAGAATATTGATGGTGAGGATGTGTCTGATATGTGGCTGGGGGCGAAACGGCCTCACCGTAAACCGCTTTTATGGAACGGATATCCCGGGGCATCTATTCGCGAGGGAAAATGGCGATTCTACTTAAGTTCGAAGAGAAGTAAGGGAAAGGAACCGGATCAGCTTTATGATATTATAAAGGATCCTTCGGAGACTAATAACCTGGTGAAGAAAGAACCAAAGGTTGCCTCCAAGCTTAGGAAACAAGTGGAAGCATGGCTGGAAGAACTCCCCAAGCCAATTCCCGATCCAAAGAAGAAAAAATAGTTGGCCAACTGAAGCGTGTAGGAATTTTGTAAGGAATTTGGTAAAAATGACATTTAAGTTTCTTACTATTACATCTATTAAAATCTTATGAATCGACGAAGTTTTTTTAAATCAAAGGTCGCTGG
>JBMYOA010000354.1:0-1550 GCA_049598825.1 Opitutales bacterium
AAACACCCCCAAAATAATTTCATATCCGGTTCAGAATCTTGTTTACTCATATTTTAATTGGGCTGATTGATTGATACTTTTGGGGTAACAAACTTTTCTTATGATCTCAAAAGATAAACTGATGGCAAGCATGAATCTATGAACTAGGGATTTCTGCTTGCGGGCTATTTGCCTTGTTTTTTGGCCCAACTATCCCGCATGGCGACACTGCGATTAAGGACGAGGTCACCTGATTCTTGTGCTTTGGAATCAATTGTGAAATAGCCAATTCTCTCCAATTGAAAAGCTTCTCCTGCTTTCAATTGCTGGATACTCGCTTCCACGAGAGCATTCGATAGGGAAGTGAGGGAGTCCGGGTTTAAATTACTAATGTAGTCCTTTCCTTCTTCGACTTCATCGGGGTTGGGTACTTTGAAAAGGCGGTCATAGAGACGAATTTCCGGATTGATCGCCGTCGTTGAATCGACCCATTGAATGGTACCCTTTACTTTTCTTTCGTCCGGTGTGCCACCTCCGCGACTTTCAGGATCGTATTCGCAAATCAGTTCGGTGATCTCGCCTTGTTCGTTTTTGATGACTTCCCGGCAGGTTACATAATAGGCGTATTTTAAGCGTACTTCCTTACCGGTCGCCATACGGAAGTATTTCTTGGGAGGGTCTTCCATGAAATCATTCCGGTCTATAAAAATGGTTTTTGAAAAAGAAATTTTCCGCGTCCCAGCGTTTTGATCCTCCGGATTATTAACCGCATCGAGTTCCTCGACCTGTCCGTCCGGATAATTAGCAATGGTCACTTTTAGAGGGTCAAGGACCCCAAGTCTGCGCTGGGCACATTTGTTTAAATCTTCCCTGAGGCAGAACTCTAATAGTTCCATTTCAATTATGTTTTCCCGTTTCGCCAGTCCCACTCGTTCGCAAAAGGAGCGGATCGAGGCAGGGGTGAATCCTCTGCGGCGCATGCCACTCAAAGTTGGCATTCTTGGGTCATTCCAACCATCGACATGTCCTTCTTCCACCAACCGGAGCATTTTTCTTTTGCTCATTACGGTGTAGTTAAGATTCAGGCGGGCAAATTCAATCTGTTGGGGATGATGAATCTTAAGGTTCTCACAAAACCAATCGTAGAGTGGACGGTGGTGTTCAAATTCCAAGGTGCAAAGAGAGTGCGTGATCCCCTCAAGAGAGTCTGACTGCCCGTGAGCAAAATCATAGGATGGATAGATTTTCCATTGGTCTCCGGTTTCCGGATGCTCCTGATGAAGAATACGATAAATGACGGGATCCCGAAGATTCAGGTTCGGTGAACTCATATCGATCTTGGCCCGAAGGGTTTTGGTGCCTTCATCGAATTCTCCAGCTTTCATTCTTGCGAACAAATCAAGATTCTCTTCCACCGATCTATCCCGAAAAGGGCTGTTTTTACCCGCCTCAGTAAGCGTTCCTCGATGGGCTCGCATCTCTTCAAAGTTTAAGTCACAGACAAAAGCTTTATTATCTTTGATCAGTTGGACTGCCCATTGATAAAGCTGATCAAAATAATCGGATGCATG
>JBMYOA010000355.1:0-1545 GCA_049598825.1 Opitutales bacterium
CTTACTTCTTACCGGACCACAAGTCTGTGGCAGGATCATAGTTGGGATTGGGCTTCATCATTTGGGCACCCACTTGTTTCCGCCAACGATGAAGTTTGCGGGTAAGCTCCTTGGTTTTCTCGATCTCGATCTTGGCAAGGTCCTTGTGCTCTCCGATATCCTTAGCGAGATTAAAGAGCTGAACAGTGCCATTCTCGAAATATTCGAGGAGTTTATAATCCCCATCCCGAATCGCACCTCCGGGGCTTTGCATCCCATGATTGCTGTAATGAGGGAAATGCCAGTAAATCGGTCCACGATCCATTTTCTTGCCCTTGACTAAGGGGGTTATGCTCTTGCCATCAATCTTCTTGGAATCGTATGGCAGACCGATCATCTCGAGAATGGTGGGATAAAAATCAGTGCTGATTACCGGTTCATCACAGATGAAATCTTTCTTTCCCTGCTGAGGCCACTTCACAATCATGGGCACGCGAATGCCTCCTTCATAAAGCCAACCCTTGGCCCCACGCAATGGAAGGTTGGAGCTCGAAGTCGCAGTATTCAATTGTTTTTGGGGAACCACTCGGGTCGGGGTTCCATTCATCACCGACATACCTCCATTATCAGACATAAAGAATACAATGGTATTCTCCTCCAAGCCGTGTTCCTTCAACTTAGCCATTAATGTACCGAGACTCTGATCCACAGCTTCCACCATCCCAGCAAGTTGGACATTATCCTGCTTCTGCTTCACCTTGACCAAATCATTGGGATAGGTTTTGTAACTATTCGCATACAAAGGTCGCTTGATCAGTTCATTTAATTCCGCCCTTGTGGGAAAGGTCGGACTGTCCGGATTACCTTCAAGAATGTAATCGGGCCCGGGTTGAGGTTTCATCTTAGCCAGTTTCTTTTTGTATTTTTCCACAAGATCAGGACGACCATGAATAGGATCGTGTACGGAAAAATGGGACATATATAAGAAGAAGGGCTTCTCCTTGTTCTCGTCGATATAGTTAGCGGCCAACTCCGCCAAACGATCGGTAACATAGTCTCCCCCATCAAGGCCGGGAATTTTCCTGGGGTGGTAGAACCCCCTCCGTCCGAGGTTGGAATTCACAGAATGAGGAACATGAATATCAAACCCATGTCCGGTTGGACTGGTGTCTCTGCCCAAGTGCCACTTACCAAAAAGAGCAGTGGCGTAGCCTTCCTTTTTCAACACCTCGGCCAAGGTAATCTCCTTGGGATCCAAAGCCATGGCCTTATCCGGATTCAATAACACCTGGTAAGGTCGGTCCGAACGGCCGTTGAGCCACTCGGTCAGGTTCATGGTGGCAGGATACTTCCCGGTAAGAATACTCGCCCGGGTAGGTGAACAAACATGACAGGCAGCATACCCGGAAGTAAACTTCACCCCTTCCTTGGCCAAGCGGTCGATATTAGGAGTCTCGTAAAAAGAAGAGCCGTAACAAGCCACATCGGACCAGCCTAGGTCATCTACCAGAAAGAAGACAATATTGGGCTTCTTCGCCTGAGCCTGAGTAAATCCAAAAAAAAGAA
>JBMYOA010000356.1:0-1545 GCA_049598825.1 Opitutales bacterium
CTGGACAGTCGTGAGTTCTTCCTAACCTGATTTGGTTAAAGGTCCCGACCTTTCAGTATCTGTATATTGCATCAGGATTTTTCTCCAATCTTCAGTATCATTGTTGCTCATCAAATATTCTGGAAGCGCTGTTGCAAGGGCATTTTTGACGACCAGATCACTGGGATTCATGTCCTTATTTATAGTTCGGAGCCATCCGGAAAATGTGCTCCAGACTTGCTGAGGTTTATTTATTCCCAAGTACATTGCCAGGCCGTGGGCTATATAGCCAGAGGTTATATGGTTATGAAAGGCGTTAATTTTATTTTCAATTTTGTTTCTAAATTTGGCGCTATGTCCGACCAGTCGGATACCGCCTGATTTTCTCGTAAGTTTCCCCATGGACTTCGACCAGAAATGGTAGTTGAAGGCGCCATAAACATGCTTAGATGTTTTGAACCCAGATTCGATATTCCATCTTGCTATGTAAATTCTGAGAATTGTTAGAGGGTCAAAGTTTAAGTCAGTAGAAACAAGGATACAGCTGCCTTTGGTAGAGTGATGCGTAAGTACGAACCGTACCATCCTCCCAGCCGGAGGCCAGATGAGATCTAAGTGGGTAAGTCGGTAGTCATTCCAGCACTGCTGACTTTCTTGGACTTTAGCGAGTTTTTCCTTGAGAGAAATTTTTTTCCCGTATTTGCGGGGGCGCCCTCTCCGTGGTGCTTCCTTCTCTGGCACACTATATGCGACAGCATTGGTCTTTACCCTGGATACCAAGCAACTTCCATCAGAGAGACCTGCAATCATACTCTTACCCGCATAGTATGCATCAGCAACTATAACAGCCGGATGACCGGCTATTTCAGTAATCCGGTTATTGAGGCCAGCCATCTTTTCGACCCGGCTTTGTGCACCCCGGTGCGTCCGAATAACCCCATCATGAATCTCAGCTTGAAGAGGAACAGCTTGTAGACGGTGGCAGCTGTCGACGACCGCCAATGATACTGATTGCAAATAATGGCCCATGATGAACTCGGCTTTGGCATTACTGGAGGAGTTTTGGTGTATCAGCCTAACTCCTGGCATACGCCGACCTTCCTTTGCGATATTGATGCCATCACAAATTAGTATGAGGCGGCCATCGATACAGGCAGGTTCAAATTTTTCCATTACTACGGCGATCCAGCTGGCAAGTAAAGCTTCGCGGTTGATGCCGGACGAGTGGAAAACTCGTATCAGACAGTGGTATGCCGATTCTCGCAGGCCCAGGGCCCTGACTATGCCGGTTATGCCGACCAGATCAGTGCGAACTGACATTCCAACGCACGCTATCATATACCATGTAAATGTCATCTGTCGGCTGAAAGCATTGCGTAGGCAAGAAAAAGCTTGGGACCACTCGGTCCAGAGTATATAATCGTCCATGGCCGTTCCTTATGTCTTGCAACAAAAGTGTACGGCCAACCCTCCTATTAATCCATAGTTTTCTGAATTCGTAAAAATTGCAGCCAATTTCCTTTCAGGATCAAATTTGGGATAAAAAAACTCGCGACTCTCCAGGTG
>JBMYOA010000357.1:0-1545 GCA_049598825.1 Opitutales bacterium
GGACGAGGAACGACCGGCGTGCCAGAAAAGCACGGTTTTGACTTATTTTTCGGATACTATGATCAGGTGCATGCCCATACATTTTATCCAAGTTACTTAATCAGAAACAGTGAGGAAGTTCCCCTGCCCGGTAATTCCGGAAACAGTTTTTACGAGGGAAAGACTCATGCCCAGTTGGAAATTTTTAAGGAATCAATCTCTTTCATTAAAAAACATAAAGATGAACCTTTCTTTTGTTATCTTCCGTGGACGCCCCCTCATGGATTGTGGGGTATCGACGAGGATGATCCATCTTGGAAACTCTTTAAAGACAAACCATGGACTGCCGGACAGCGTACCAACAAAGATGCTAAAATCTATGCCGCATTCATGCATATGGTGGACCGACAACTTGGAGAAATCATCAAATTACTGAAAAAACTGAAACTGGATAAGAATACCATTTTCTTCCTCAGTGGAGACAATGGTGGGCAAGCTTACTTTGCCACGAAAGATCGACCTCATGGCTTTTTTGCTCCCAACCTAAATCCGGAAACAGGTAAAAGATTTCGTGCGGGCAAAGGCTATTTATATGAGGGAGGGCTCAAGATTCCTTACCTCGTCCGTTGGCCAGGAAAAATTAAACCAGGCTCGGTATCTGATCATTTATTTTATCACCCCGATGTTATGCCTACCCTTGCTGAACTTACAAATACTGAATGCCCAAAAACCGATGGTATTTCTTTTTTGCCCACTCTTCTAAGCAGTGGAAAACAGAAAAACCATACATACATGTACTGGGAACTTGGACAACAAAGAGCTCTTCGAAAAGGTGATTGGAAAGCATACCGCGGTAAAAAAGGAAACTGGGAACTTTATGATTTGTCTACTGATATAGAAGAGCAAACAAACCTGGCTCACAAAAAAGAAACGGTCCTCAAGGATCTAATCGCACTTGCTGAATCCTCTCATCAACCGGCCCGTTTGGGAAAAATTCTTAATCAGGCTCTCGTTGATAAAGACCGGAGAGAAGCACCGCATGAGCGGAACCTACAATTTAAGAAACCCAAGAAATAATTCTTATTTAGACTATGAAATATTATCCTCTCCTTCTTCTTTTTTATCTACTTGTTCATCTAACACTTAACTCAAAACCGAATGTGGTTGTTTTTCTAGTAGATGACCTTGGGTACATGGATATTGGAGCAAATAACCCTAACTGTTTTTACGAGACTCCTCACATCGATAAACTGGCAGCGACCGGTATGCGCTTCACCGATGGATACGCCGCAAATCCAGTCTGCTCTCCCACTCGATACAGTTTAATGACAGGGAAATATCCAACCCGGGTTAAAGCGACAAATTGGTTTTCCGGCATACGTTCTAGGAAATTCAATCCGGCTCCCTTGCATAACAAAATGGATTTGGATGAAATAACCCTTGCCGAAATACTTAAGAAAAAAGGGTACCAGACCTTTTTTGCAGGCAAATGGCATTTAGGGCCAAGTAAAGAATGGTGGCCAAAGGCACAGGGCTTCGATATCAATATGGGAGGAACGGGAAGCG
>JBMYOA010000358.1:0-1543 GCA_049598825.1 Opitutales bacterium
ATCATATCTTTTAATTCATTAATTTGATTTGATTGTTGTTCTTTAGTATTATTAATAGATTCCTCTACTTGAGATTGTAATGAACCAATTTGTTCTTGTAATTGTTTAGCTGTACTTTCTTGAGAATCTTTAATTTTAGCTGTAAAAAACTTTTTAAGTTTTTTTGTTTTTTGTGGTGTAACATAAGATTTATTATTAGGATCATTATTATCATTATCTTCATCAGTTTCTTTAGATTTATTATTATTATCGTTAGTCTGGCCTGATCCAGATATTATATCATCATCATTTTCATTAAGAATTTCTAAATCATCATCATTATTATCATTCATACCTTGACTAAATGAACCATTATTATTATTATTATTATCATTATTAAGTTTATTTTTTATTAATTTTCGACTACGACGTCTAGCAGTTTTATTTAATTTACTACTTATAGTTGTTAATATTTGATGTGCTGGATGATCATCATCTTTTACTGATCCATCATAATTTAGTTGAGATATCAAATTAATTAATTCATCAAATTCCACATAACAATCTTTTTTTATAAAATATCGTAACATAGTTTGTCTTTGTAATTCAGTAACTTCAGTAGTAAAATAACGAAATTTTTCGCTTTCATAATCTAAAATATAATAACCATAATGAAACGACAATTGTAATACCGTAATATAATTACCTTGTGCATCCGATTTAGATTTTTCATATTTTTTAAGCAAAGCACAAAAATATTGACCTGTTTTTTCAGGATTTTCAACTAAATTATTAAACCAATGATTAGGTTTACCAGGAAATTTAGTATATCGATGTAAATATGTAATAAAAGTTTTAACAGCATCACTAAGTTGAGGTGGAATTTTCCAATCATGATAAACACATAAAGCAACCTGTACCATTTCTTTTGTTAATTCACAACTAGAAATATCATCTAAACCTAAATCAATATTATTATCTACAGCCATTTGTAATAATTGATCACGATTATAATCACCTTCCATTAAATCATTTCGTCCAATAGATAAATATATTGGTTTACTTTTACGAACTGATGTTGACATTATCTAATAATATATATGAACAAACAAAATTTTATTTAAAATATATATATATAAGTACTTAATAAATAATGGATTAATTTTTGTGATTTATCCAAAGTTTATCCAAACACAATATTTTACAAATTGAATTATTATTATCTGTTAATAAGAAAGATATATATGTATACCAATAAAAGATAGGACCACAGCAAAATATATTTGAAATATCAGCAACTGACTATAATCTTGTATAATTCTGGATCTGTTATGAACCGTTATAATCTGACCAAATCGATCTAAACGGCGAAATAAATTATATGAATGGATTTGAGAAATATTGGCAAGTGAAACAAACTACAAAAAGAAGAAAAAACGGTAGTTTGAAGCGTAAAAGGCAGAGTAAAACCAATGACAGGGTCTTCGACTTTCACAGAGTCGAGTTCGTTGCTCTTTTACAAAAAAATGAAAAACAAAAAAAACTGAAGAAAAGAAAAAAAAAA
>JBMYOA010000359.1:0-1540 GCA_049598825.1 Opitutales bacterium
GCCAGTTTCTCTTCAGATTTTAACTTTTGTTGAATTATAAAGTCCGACCAAACCTCTCTGGGTCTGAGGAAAACTTTCTTGCCTGTTTGATCTTAACTAAGTCCAAAATAAGATCTCAATAATTCAACATAAATTAGAATTCAATCTCTGCTTCATTTAAAAGCTTTTGGATTTCTTGGGTCATTTTTCTTTGCAAGATTACTTGCTTAACTTGCGACTTTAATCGTTCAAATGAGGGAGGTTTGAGGTTTCTAACTCCCTCTACTTGTACGACATGCCAACCGGCTTTCGTTCTCACAGGAGTAGGCAGGATCACGCCTTCTTTTGCCTTAGCAACCAATTCACCAAGTGGTGGAAGTAATAAACTGGGGCTCACCCAAGGTAGCAAACCCTTGCTTTTCTTTCCTCCAGATTCGATGGTATATTTGTAGGCCAATTCCCCAAGACTTTTTCCAGCATCCAATTGATCAAGTATCAGATAAGCTGCGGTTTCATCTGCTACTACAACCTGTCGAATTTGGTATTCGGTATCCCCTAAACTTGTTATAGAGGCGTTGTATTCCTTTTGAATCTCATTTTCAGCAACTGGGTTCTTTTGTGCCCAATTTTGGCGCCATGCTCGGGACAAAATACTACGCCGAGCCGATTCGAAGGCCATTTTTACTTCTCGTGTTTGGTCCAATCCTTCCTCCGTTGCCAATCGGCTAAGTAAAGTCTGAATAATGAGTTCATCTCTTATATTTTTACGAAGCTCCACACTATCAAGAGCACCATTAATCAACTGTTCTTGTAGTAATTTTTCAAAATCAAAGGCGCTGATCACTTTACCATTAACAGCCGCAACGGCCTGGATAGTTTGATTGTTATCAGGTTTATTACTTTTGGGTTCCTTGATTGTTTTTGCTTCAGACAATTGAGTCTTAGAAGTAACAGGTACTTTCGACACCTTGCCATTTTCGTTATGTGAAGGCTTAGTCTCTGTTACATTAGCATCATTCTTTACAGTGGCTCTTGTGGCATTTGCTTGTGAGGAGAAAAATAAGGCTGTTAAAATTACAATGTGGATGTAGGGAGATAAATTTTTCATGGGACGAATGTGGCTTGGGAAGAAAATAGTATGAACACCAATAATAAAAAACAATAAAACAGGGAATATTGCTAGCCTAAGTCGATTCATCGTGAGATTTGGCAATTACATCCAAGCTCCATGTTTTGGATTTAATTCAAGTTAGAACTCACAAATTCTTACTTTTATCAAAACTTGGCACACATTACATTTGGAGTATTATGTCATGTATGAATTTTGATTCATTAAACCCCCTGAAACATAAGCTCGAGAATCACCCGATCTTTTCCCGCATAAATTCAATCGATGAGTTAATTGTTTTTATGGAACACCATGTATTTGCGGTTTGGGATTTCATGTCTCTGCTCAAAAAGCTTCAAAAAGATTTGGTTCCTAGTGGATCTCCCTGGGTACCCAATCCTAATGGTAATCTTGTCAGATTTATAAACGAGATTGTTATGGAAGAGGAATCTG
>JBMYOA010000360.1:0-1538 GCA_049598825.1 Opitutales bacterium
AAATGGTGGGCTCGGAACAGGTAGTGCCTCCTTTGATCATCTTTGGATATTTAACAATGAGGGGAACGCGAATGCCACCTTCGTGGAGGGATCCTTTTTCGCCCTTGAGCGGTGCTAGGTCACTCACAACATCATCGGCTTGCTCATTATAGTCATAGCGTTTGTTCAATCCTCCATTGTCTGAAGTGAAGACAATCATGGTGGTATCAGAAAGTCCCTGTGCTTCAACTTCCTTGACAATCCGCCCCACCTGATGGTCGACTTCCTCAACCAAACCGGCGTACACCGGGTGGGGGAGGGAACGATTTTTCTCTTTGGCCCGCTTGCGGTATTTTTCAACCAGTTCTGATTTGCTGGCGAGCGGGATGTGCACGGCATAGGGGGAAAGCATGAGAAAGAAGGGCTTGTTCTTGTTTTCACGAATGAATGATTCGCAAAGATCCGATTCGTAATCGGTACGAAACTGACCGGGAGCAGGCTTTGCAATTTTCGGATTGGTCGCCTTGAAGCGACCGGGTAAATGAGGACCATTGATTTCAGCTGCAAAGTCGTATCCCTGCTTATCCGGACCGAATTGATCGCCCCGGCCCAAGTGCCATTTACCCACATAGCCCGTGGTATATCCGGCTTGCTTCATAGATTCGGCAACCGTGACCACATCGAGGGGCAGAGCCATGGTGGTTTGAGGATTGATTACCCGTTCAAAGGGACGCCAGTGACCGGGAATGTGTGCGGTGATTCCAATGCGTGCCTGGTTCTGTCCCGATTGCACTGCACAGCGGGTGGGCGAGCATACCGCACCGGCGGCATAAAAATCGGTAAAGCGCATGCCGTCCTTGGCCAGTTGATCGATGTTGGGCGTATCGATGAAGTCATTTCCATAGCAACCAACATCTCCCCAGCCCATATCATCAATGAATATAAAGATGATGTTGGGTTTGGTATTCTTTTGTGCGACAGCCCAGTTGGCTAGAGTCAGAAACCAAAGGAAAAGAAGGTTATTTCTCATATTCACTTAATCTGTTCGGGTCTTAATTCAAGATCGTCTCGTACAGGGAATAGCGCATTCTCATCTTCCAGCTGCTTACTCATTAGACGGATCATGTCATTGGTTTTTTTGATATTTTTAAGAGCAAGATTTTTGGTTTCGTAGGGATCATTTTTCAAATTGTATAATTCGTGCTTGGGTAAGGGATCTTTGTTTTTTCTTTTTCCGCCACTGGTAAGGTAGCGGTAGATCAGCTTCCAGTCTCCCTTCCGGTATGAAGTGAAATAGGAGCTTCGGTGCGAATGTGGAAAATGACACATGAAGTGATCAGGTCTTTCCTGGTTACTCTTTCCTGATAGCTGAGGAAGCAGGCTTATGCCATCGACTGGATGCTTCGCTGGTGAGCTCGAGTTGGAAGCGTCCACGATGGTGGAGTATATATCCATGACTGTTCCGATCTGCTCGTGATGAAGATGATTACGGGCGATCTTAAAGGGGTTAGCTTTTCCTGCCTTGGCCCAGCCGGCAATAAAGGGAACTCTCATTCCAC
>JBMYOA010000361.1:0-1532 GCA_049598825.1 Opitutales bacterium
TTCAATTCGAAGATTTTACCGGCATGCAGTTCAACATCCTCAGGCTCATCCTCTACGGCCTGCGGGTTAACACCTATGACCGGATTGGCTGCGAGTTCATTCCTATAGCTCTGGGAATTGAACTGCTTATCTACATATTCCTGAAATGATCTGATTCTTTCAGGCAGGCTACGACCGCACCACCGGTTTCTTTCCTTACCAATGGATACGGCCGTATACGGAATCCTGTTGTCTGGGGTAAGCTTTGCTACAAATTCGTAATAAATTGGTTTTTCTGTCTCCGGATCTATGAATACACAGAATTCCTGAGGGTAGCCTGTCCCAAGAACATCTCTTCTCATCCAACATTCAAGAACCTGAATGCTTGGATTTTCCTCATTATCAAAATCTAAATTCTCGGTACGATCCTCATTCTTTTCAATCGGGCTTCTTGGATTAGCATCCTTGTTTACCAAATTGTAAAAATCACCAAATGATAACCATTCACGATCTAAGAACATGTTACGCGCCCAACGCATATCCTTATCGTACATTTCCACAATGATATCGGCTGATTCCAGTGACTCTGCGGTCGTTGGGCATAGGAAACGGTCGGAATCTATGACCTCCGACCTGGGACCTTTGTACTTCACCTGTTGGGTCGGAACCCCCTGCGGAAGCGGTTGGAATTCATGAACTCCCGGGATCATTTGAAAACTGGGATCGGATGCAAGCCGAAGCTCGGTGTCTCCGGTCATAGGGTTTATTTCGGGAATAAATTGTGCCTCTCCTTCAATGATTGGACCCTCGCCTGGAATCTCTTCAAATTCTCCCCGTTCATTATTGAACAGTCCATTTCTTTCGTAATCATACCATGTCGAAATGTCTTCCTTATAGGTCGATTTTAAAATCAAAGCCCGTTGGATGAAGAGATGGAGATAGGATTCTTCCAATCGTTCACGGGTCTTGGCCACATCCTCAAGCTTCCAGTTAAAATATTTGTCAAAGGCTTCGGCTGTTTCCTCATCGCCTGCTCCCTGTGCTTCAAATTTAAAGTATGGGCTCGTTCCTGTGATCTCATCCTCCGCTCTCGCCATGAAATGGTCGACGACCAGAGATGTCATCGGTACTGACATATTGGACTGACTGAAAATACTGTCGTACCCTACCCGATCGGAACGGTCATTATGATATGTCTTCCATGAAATTTTATCATGTTCAATACGCTCACGGTTATCCTCCTTGAGTTGTTTAACCCTTTCGAGTGCATACTTTACGAGCTTATCCTCCTGCTCTTTGCTTAGCTTTAGATTCGTTTCCTTCATTTATGAGATTCCGAGCGATTGCGCCTGCTTGATGACCTTAACCATTAGATTTAACTCTTTCTTCTGAAGATCGTCCACCCGTTGGGTTTTCTGCTCCTCTGTCAATGTCTTGGATCCTTCGATCTGTTTCTTGAGCCTGCGCATTTTATTCTTCTGCTTATCGAGCTGGCTGATCGATGATGATAGTTTGAGCAGTTCCCGGTTATCGTTGAGCACGGCGGTGTATGT
>JBMYOA010000362.1:0-1522 GCA_049598825.1 Opitutales bacterium
TTGATTTTGGCAGGTGGTTCTCACGTGGTCAGGAGCGTTCCAAATGGGTAGGGTTTTCTCGTGACCGAAATTGGTTCTCTCTCGAGGATGCCGGAGAAATTAGCGGGTTGAGTGAAATTGACCGGGGGAAGGGAATCGATTTTAAGCCTTATGTTTCCGCTAAGTGGCTCTCCGAGGATTCCGTGGATGACACCGATTTTGAGACAGGTTTCGATTTGTTTTATGATCTGACCCCAAGCCTCAAGGCAACCTTCACCTACAATACGGATTTTGCAGAGACGGAAGTTGATCAGCAAAGGGTTAATTTAACCCGCTTCCCCCTTTTTTATCCTGAGAAGCGAGATTTTTTTCTGGAGGGTGCGGACCTTTTTTCGTTTGGGGGTATCCCCAAGAGTCCCTTGGCTTTTCATTCTCGAAAGATCGGGCTTTCATCTAATGGTTCCAAGATCGCAATAAATGCGGGAGCAAAGCTTACGGGGAGAGTGGGTCCCCTGGGAATAGGAGTCCTGGGTATGGGGCTAGATGAATTCGAAAATCTTGATTCGGATGAGGTTTTTGTGGGACGTTTTACTTATGATCTGTTTGAGGAATCGAAAGTAGGGACCATCTTTACCCACGGAGACCCTCAGAGCAATCTGAACAATCAGTTGGCGGGAGTGGATTTAAATCTTCGTTCCAGTAATTGGTGGAATGAGCAAAGCGTGTCCTGGCACGGTTTTTACATGACCAGTGACGATGAGGATGAGAATTCAGACGATGTAATTGGCACGCATTTCACATTTCCCAATTATCCATTTCGGGCGAGTGGGCACTGGGTACGGACGGGGGATAATTTTAATCCTGCTCTGGGCTTTGTCCGAAGAAGAGGAGGCGAGTCCACAGGCTTGGGTTTTACCTATTATTTTGAACAACCAGAAAATGAGTTGCTCGAGGATATTTCCGTGGGTGCAGAATATGATCGTTATGAATGGTTAGATGGAGATCTTGATTCTGATGAGTTGGAAATAAATCTCATTGGCATTCGTACTCTAGCAGGTGATTTCTTGGGACTGGAAGTCGAGTTTGAACGGGATATTTTACAGGAACCTTTTGAGATTATAGATGAGGTCATAATCCCATCATCCGAATATAAGGGTATTGATTTCGAGTTGGAGTTTAGATCCAGTAGTAATCGCCCGGTATTTGGAGAGTTTGAAATTGCATATGGTCACTTTTATGGGGGGAAGGCTACCAATGCAGAAATTGATCTTTCGTGGAGACCGTCAAAGTATTTTCAGTTGGATTTTGAGATAGCTTCCACCATGGCAAGATTACCTCAGGATAATTTTGAAGTTTTGACGAGTTCCACAGGGTTTCGGATTACTCCGACCACTCAACTTTCTTTGAACGGAATAGCACAGTATGACAATCAATCGAAAACCATTGGTTTAAACACTCGTTTTCGTTACATCATAAAACCCGGGAGTGATTTATTCTTAGTCTTAAATAAGGGTTTTGATCGCGGAGATGATGGTGAATTACG
>JBMYOA010000363.1:0-1517 GCA_049598825.1 Opitutales bacterium
TCGCAGGAAGGTGCATCAGTAGCGACCGCCTGGCCAATTCAGCACTGCGGGTCCAGTCTGCTTGTATGGGGATGGGACAGGCTGCAGGAGCCACTGCTGCCTTGGCCGCTCAGAACCGAACCACTCCATCCTCGGTTCCCCTGGACAAGATTCATGGACTACTCCGTGAACACAATGCAATCGTACCGGAAAAATCCTAAGATATTTTGAATAAACGCCGCATCGTCTCGCTTTTCAATGCCCTCCTCTTCGGGGTGATGGCGGTATCGGGGATACTTGCTTTTATCCAGCCTTTCTCGATTACGACCATTGGATTGCATGCCTTGACCGGGTTTCTCTTCATCGGTGTGGTGGTCGGGCACATCATCAATAATTCGGTACCCCTCAAAAAATACTTCAAAAACCGGGTAGCTCTCGTTGTAGGATTAGTAGTCGCCGGTTCTACGGCCTTGTTCATCTATCAACCGGAACCCATTAAAAAGATTCTGGGATTAAGCGGCAATCTGGGACCCGCCCTGGATCTTTTCGAAATGGATGATAAGGGGATGACCTATCGCTACAGCCCGGACCCGGGATATAAAATGCTTATCGATCTGCGAACCGGGCCCGCATTCGACCTCAAAGATCCGCCCCGATTGGCGGTGTGGTTGGAAAACCAGTCGTTGTATCACATTAAAACTCTGTATGTATCCGATTCTCCCGACAACCGAGAACAGCTTCCTTACTGGGCATTCAAAGTAAAGGGTTGGGAGAAGGCCCAGGAAGAAGCCAAGGCAAAAAACCTCAGCCTCGAGGACTCAGTTGATGCCATATCTGAGGCCACGGCCAATGGTTCCTTTGATCCAGCCGATTACATTTTGCCAAGGGAACAAAATTCATCGATGCCCTACCGGGTATTGATCGAAGTCAACCAACCCAATGATCCGTCGAGTAAATTGGAAGACCAGCCTTCCCTGGTCTATGAAGTGGAAGTGGACAATTATGACCCCTATACCTTTCAACTGCTTGAACTTGTAGGATACCCAATTAAGGAAGAGGATTCCGAAAAGGAGGAATGGTACCTCAGTTATGCTGATGAAAGCATCGAGTCTGCTTTTGAAATCGTGGACAGTGCTCTTTTACAAATCGACAGAGAGCTTGATAAATCCTTTTTCAACGCGAAGCCGTCTCCTTAAAAAAATATTAAATTATATTTTCTCTTTTTCTTCATAAGAAAAGAAACCCATGGGACATACTGGAATATAGATAATTTATGTCAGAATTTGATCCAGATGAAATCATTCAGGAAGTCCTTGCCGGAAACAAGGATCGTTTCCGCCTATTAGTGCGTGAATACGGACTACTGGTACGCGGTTTTCTTTCAGCCAGGTTGTATCACTTGGAGGATGCTGAGGACTTGGCACAGGAAGCGTTCCTCACCGCATACGCCAAACTTTCGACCTATGAAATCGGTACCAATTTTAGGGCATGGCTCCTGACCATTGCCAAATTCCAACTTTCCAACCATTGGCGTAAAT
>JBMYOA010000364.1:0-1497 GCA_049598825.1 Opitutales bacterium
AAAAAATTATTTGAGCGGATGCTCTTTAAGCAGAGCATCTGGAGAATAAAGTCCCACAAAGCTTTTAACTTCGCTACGTATTTTTGAAACTTGGGCAGGTTCAACGGCGGAGGCCTTATTACCAAATGAATTTCTTACATAGGTAAGTACAGAAGCAATTTCCTGATCATTTAGCATATGCTCAAACGGCGTCATCGGTACCTGACCAGGATATTTTTTCCCCAGGACTTCAATCGGTCCCATTAATCCCTTCAATGTAAGTTTGATTAGCCGATCAGAGTTTCCTGTTACCCATTTAGTTTCTGCTAGAGGTGGAAAACCTGAATCAGGGAGTCCTTTACCATTACCTTGGTGACAGGTTATGCAATGTCCTTCCCTGGCATAAACCTCGCTTCCTTGAATGTACAATTTGGCGTATTTTTTATCAAGATGGGGAGGCGCGGCAACTGTACGCTCTTTGAGTTCAGAAGTCGCCGGTTGGCGATTAATTACTTCCCGGGCATAAACATAAGTCTCGTTATACATCTCATTAACAGGAACTTCTACAGCAGCTTCTTTTGGGTTTTCAGCATTGGCTTTGATCTTGGCCTCAATCTCGGATTTGAGATTTCTGTGAATGTCCAAAGCTATTTGAAGAATTTTTGTGCCCATTTTTCTGTACATGTAAGTACTTGCGACTAATGCACTCATTCGAACTCTTCCGTGAGAATCATTCGCGGCATTGACCAGGAGTTCTTCATGGTCCTTAAAGGAGTTGATATTAAAGCGGAGGACATTTATCGCAGCAGATCGAATTCTATGATCACTGGATTTTAGCAATTCCCGTGTAATATCTGTGTTTACTTTACCAGCACCCCAAGTAACCCACAAGGCTTCCAGTTTGAGTCGTTCACTTTTATCTTTTGACCATTCAGCGGCAGCTTTTGCGACATTATCTGGATTGTGTCCGCGTAATTCACGACGGGTTCTGTAACGGGTTCTAAGTTCTGGAAGTTCTAAATTCTTTAACAATTCAGGAATGGATGCTCCGTGAATTTTGGCAGGTTTTACCAAAGGGCGGGAAGGGTAGGTGACGCGGTAAATACGGCCATGTGAGTGGTCACGATTTGGATCCCGTGCATTATGTTGCATATGACCGATCAATGCATTTTGCCAATCCACCACATAGAGGGAACCATCGGGGGCAAACTCGAGATCGGTGGGGCGAAAATTCAAGTCACGGGAGACAAACAAGTCATGGCGATATTCGGTGGTGAACCCGGGATCCTGATCAATGATCTTATGCTGTTTTGCCCCGAGGAAGCCGATATTGTTATTAATCAAAATATCACCCTGTACTTCATCAGGGAAATGCCGACTCGATACAAATTCAATACCCGAGGTCGGACGCACTTGGTTGGATGTGATCAAGTCCGGGGCTTGCATGTTTGCTCCGTAGCGAGCTTTTACCATACCTGGAAGCATCCAGGACATTTTCGTTCCGGATGTATGCAGGAA
>JBMYOA010000365.1:0-1489 GCA_049598825.1 Opitutales bacterium
GGGTAAGCCGGAGTGTGACATTTTGCTCTTGTGAGATATAGCCCCAACCCCAACCGTTTGTAGGTACACTTTCGATTTGGAGGGCATTTTCCCCGAATATATGAGTTCGCTCGGTCGTCCAGGCCAGAGGCAGCCGTCTCACTTCAAAAGCATTATTGGTGTCGAGGATGTTGCTTACCACAAGCTCTTCACCTGAAATCGAAAATAGATAGTGCCCGGTGGTATCCGTAAACGATCTTCTCGCCACAACCTGATGATCTATCTGACCTCCCTTTTCCAATAGACCGTCTTCATGCTTCAGGATTTGTAGTTTATTAAGTTGGTTCCCCTCAGCCCAAGTTTGGTAAGGAATAAAAAAGAGACCTTCCGATGGCACCTTGCCAATCGCTTTTTCATCGTAGTTCGCCTCACTCCAGGAATATTCATTCTCATCCCCCATGTAGAAGCGCTGAGAGAGGAATGGATTTGATTTATCCGAGATATCGAAAAGCGAGGCAGTAACTTGGCTGTTTTCTACTCCCACGGCGAACAACTGGTCATCCAATACCTCCAAGTACTCCGACCACCCAGGCACGATTAATTCAGAAAGAAGGGTTGGGTTCGAGGGGTTCCGCAGATCCACAATGAATAGCGGGTCGACCCGCAGAAAGGTAACAATGTATGCGTAATGCTCGTCGAATCTTGTCGCATATAGAGTTTCCCTTTCAGCTAATTCAAGTGATCCCTGCAGTTGGCCTGTCTTGATATTGAAATTCTCCAGGAGGGAGTATCGACTATTCCAATTGCTGTTTCGATTGGCTTGCGAGATCAGGGTAATCGTATCCCCGCTTATCCGGATTTTAAATTTATCGAGAATTCTGCCTCCAGCTTGAATGATTGAAAGTTCCTGAGGTACTTTCGATAAATCATTCAAGTCAAAAACCCGAGCCAAGTGGCCATTGTAATAGTCCTTTGGGTCACGGGTCACGACTACCAGATGTTGATTGGTCGCGTAGGTAACCTGCGGACTCCCCGCCAGAGTGATTTCGCTTATTTTTTCGACTTCTTTGGGGTTGTCTAAGTCAAAGGAGGTAAGCACCGAAGAGTAATTAAAATTCCATCCATTCCAGGATGTCGCTTCATTTTCCCATTTTTCGCATACGATATGTAGGGTTTCTCCGACCCTTCTGCTGTCACGATAATGGCCGGCTAATTTTATATCGTTGATTTTACGAATGGTGTCATCTTCGAACTGCAAGATCTGCAAGTTGGAATGATAAGGCCAAGCTTGGTGGGGTGGAGTTACAAAAAGGAAAATAAACTCACCATCTTCACTCACATACATTTGTTCGCCAGATGCGGGCAGCCTGTATCTCGCAATAAATTCGGGTGCGGTAGGATTACTCAGGTCGAGAATTTGAAGTCCTCGTCTTTGGTTAAAAAAATAAAGTGTGTTTCCAATGAGTTTCCAGATGTCAGATTCTTCGACTTCACTACTTTCATCTTCAGT
>JBMYOA010000366.1:0-1484 GCA_049598825.1 Opitutales bacterium
GCGGAGAAAAAACCTTCAGAAGTATTTAAACGCCTTTTCACATCTCCTGAAGGTGGGGTTGAACAGCAAAGAAAAGAGCTGAAGAAAACGGGCAGTATCCTTGATCTTGTGCTGGGAGAAGCCCGTAAACTCAATCGGGAAATGGGTAACGAGGACAAGTCCCGACTCGATCAATATCTCACATCCGTTCGGGAAGTGGAAGTAAGGACCGAAAGAGCCGAGGATTGGCTGGATATTCCCCGCCCAAGGATTTCAGAATCACAAACAAGGAAACTAAATCGTGAGGTACCCCAGCAAGAAGTGGGCGATTATTTCCGCACCATGTATGATCTCATGGTGCTCGCCTTCGAGACGGACATCACCCGTGTAATCACTTTCAGCACCGGTGATGAAGGCAAAGGATTACCCATCCCGGAAATCAACCTTAATCAGACAAGACACTCCCTTTCCCATCATAATGGAGATCCCGAACAACTCCGTCGACTTACCGAGAGTGATATCTTCAACTATGAACAGTTTGCCTACTTCATTGACCGGCTTTCACAAGTGGAGGATGAACACGGCAAGTTGATCGATTCCACGCAGTGTCTATACGGGAGCGGAATGGCATATGGACACAGTCATGGGAACGCGAATGTCCCGACTGTTTTGGCAGGAGGAACTGCCTTGGGTTACCGGCATGGCCAGCACCTAGATTTCAATCAGGGCCATTTTGATGGTTATGATCTTTCTGATTCACAGGCACACTACCGCCTCTGCTCCCGCCCCCTCAATGCGGATGCGAGGTTAAGTAATTTACTTTTGACCATGGGTAAGATGGCCGGAACAGAAATCGATTCCTTTTCGGACAGCCTCAAGCCTTTGTCCGAACTTTTGGCATGAAATTGACAACGGTTCTGTTCTTCCTCCTTTTTGGGTTTCAGTTCTTCGTTTTCTGCGAAAAAAATGAATCGATTGCTTACCCCGATCAATTCCCCTCCCTAAAGCATGCCAAGTTTATGGGTGGAGAGATTACCATGATTGATCATGTGAACCGTATGGGAATCCTTCGCCCTGACCGCTCGGATGAACACAACAAATATCATTGGGACCTTCCTCATCATTTTGAAATGCTTCCCTATGGTCTGATTTACAGGTATGGTGCCCCCGCCACAATCCGCGATATTGACTTGGGTACGCACATGCACGGTATATTTTTTCTAGGCAAGCAGGGGATGTATAAGGTTCCACTTCTTGAAACTCAATATTTCCAGCAAATTCGAAATCAACCGAATCAATACTCACCCGACTCACCCTATAGTCAGGCTCTTCGTCTGGAAGATGATTTTTCATTTTATCTTCGTCAAAAAGCCACCTGGCAAATTACTCATATTGATCACGAAGAAGGAAAACTTACCTGTAAACGAAAAGACTATGAGGAAGATAAACCGAAGGGACTAACCGGCACTCAGGTTTTTGATTTTGATTCATCCCTTAAAGTTTGG